>NZ_JBNNHG010000041.1:0-22838 GCF_050268705.1 Stenotrophomonas sp. NPDC077659
GACCGTTTGAGCCTGAAGTCGTCCTTGCCTAGGCAAGGACAACACGGTATCTACAGAACAGCGGTCAGCCGTGGTTTGTCGTGGCGGGTCGCAGAACAGCGGTCAGCCGTGGTTCGTCGTGCCGGGCATCATCCGCTCAGCCGCCGCCTTCGGTCGGCAGCGGTGCGGGCACGTTCAACAGCCCACCCTCGGCCACGTACGCGGCCAGCGCTTGGCCCTGGCTCAGCAGGTGGCGTTCCATCGTGCGTTCTGCGGCCTGCGCGTCACGGCGGCGGAAGCAGTCCATCAGCTCGCGGTGCTCGGCCAGCGACTGCGCGGTGCGGCCCGGGGCCAGCAGCTGGCGGCCCCGGTGCATCTTCAGGATGCGGTGCAGGTCGTGGGTGATGCGGATCAGCCACGGGTTGCCGGCGTAATGCTGCACGGTCTCGTGGATGAGGTAGTTGTTGCGGTAGTACTCGGCGATGTTGCCGTTGGCCGCAGCTGTTTCCATCGCCGCATGCAGGTCTTCCAGCTGCTGCACGCCGGCATCGTCGATGTGCCTGACCGCTTCATGCGCGCAGCGGCCTTCCAGCATCGCCATTACCGGGAACAGCTGGTTGAGGTCTTCCAGGGTGAGCCGGGTGACCCGCGCGCCGCGGCCGGCATCGATCTGCACCAGTCCTTCTGCGGCCAGCAGCTTCAGGGCCTCGCGCAGCGGCGTGCGGCTGATGCCCAGTTCCTCGCACAGGGCCGGTTCGTCGATCCATTCACCCGGCGGCAGCCGGTAATCGTAGATGCGCTCGCGCACATGCTCGGCCACCTCTTCGTACAGAGGTGCGCGTTTCTTCGGTGAACGCGGGGCGGGAGCGATGGTCATGGTGGAAAGTGTACTGCCTCCCTGCGTGGAACCTGTAACGCGGTGGGGAAAAGCGATGCGGGGAACGACGGGGAAAAACGGTTGGGGGAAACCGATGGGGTAGAGTCGACCGTTGGTCGACTATCGCGCGAAGCGCGGGATGTTCCGGCATTCGTGCGAGGAGCAGTCGACCAACGGTCGACTCTACCCAGCCGAATCCGCTCGCCCTTTGCACTTACATCCAGCCCGGCACCACGAATACCAGCCACGCCAGCAGCGGGCCAAATGCCACCACCAGGCCGCTGTAGACCAGGAAGCGGCGGAACAGCGTCTCGCGTTCTTCCTTCGCGGCCGAGGCCACCACCAGCGCGCCGTTGGTCGAGAACGGGCTGACATCGACGATGGTGGAGGACACCGCCAGCGCGCAGATCACACCGGCGGCGCCCAGGTGACCCTGCAGCAGGAACGGCACCGCCAGCGGGATGGTCGCGCCCAGCACCGCCGCCGATGAGGCGAATGCCGAAACGATGCCACCGACGTAGCAGACCAGCAGCGCGCCCAGCAGCGGAATGCCTATATCGGACACACCATTGCCGATGAAGTCGACCGCGCCGGCATGTTCCAGCACACCGATGTAGGTCACCACGCCGCAGATCAGCAGCACCGTCGACCAGCTGATGCCATCGACCGCACCCTTCTGGCTTTGCGGCGAGAGCAGCGCCAGTGCCACGGCTACGGTGATCGAGACCAGGCCCACATTGAGGTTGTAGATCAGCGCGGCCACGCCCAGGCCGAGCAGGCCGATCAGGGTGAACAGACGCTCGCGGGTGAGGGCCACTGCCTCCAGCGCGGCCGGATCGTTGGACAGCGTGCCGCCACCGGCCGCGACCAGCGCGCCGTGGCCTTCGATGGCGAACTGCCGCGACGAGGCCTGCGGGCCACCAGCCATGGCCAGGTCGGCGCTGCCAACGGTGCCGGCAGCGGTGATCGAACCGCGGCGCATCAGCGCGATGCCACCGAAGGCCAGGAAGCAGATGATGGCCATCATGAAGTTGAAGCCGAGGCTGGTCAGGAACACCGCCATCTCGGTTACTTCCAGGCCCGCCTTCTGCACCACGCCGTTGGTGATGCTGCCGTACACGCTGATCGGCGAGAAACCGCCGGCCTGCGCACCATGGATCACCAGCAGGCCCATCATCAATGGGTTGATGTTGTACTGCTTGGCAAAGCGCAGCGCGACCGGGCCGATGATGGCCACGGCGGCCGGGCCCAGCGCGCCGAAGGCGGTCAGCACGGCGGTGATGATGAACATCACCCACGGTATCGCCACGATGTGGCCGCGCACGGCTTTCACCGCCCAGTGCACCAGCAGGTCGATGGTGCCGTTCTTCTGCGCGATGGCGAACAGGTAGGTGATGCCGACCAGGGTCAGGAACAGGTCACCGGGGAACCCGGCCAGCACTTCCTTGCCACCCATGCCGACGAACACGCCGCCGATGATGAAGGCCAGCGCAAAGGCCACCGCGCCCATGTTGATGGGCATGGCGGTAGCGACGATGAACATGACCACCAGACCGATGATCGTTGCGATTTGTGGACTCATGCGCCCTCCCAGACACGTGACTCGCGTACAGCTTCGATGGAGACCCGCCATCCCGGGGTAAGGCGTCGTACAACGTGAGGCGTGATACGTACTGCTCGAACCCGTTACTGCAGCCGCTCCAGCGCGCTGCGGACCCATGCCGCCGCGCCGTCCAGGCTCTGGAACTCTTCCACCGCGCGCATCTCGCAGCACGGGTAGGCCGGCGCGACCATGCGCGCCAGGGCACTGCCGGGACCCAGCTGCAGGAACACCCGCGCGCCGCGCTCGAAGGCTTGGCGCATCACCTGCGCCCATTCAATGGTCTGCGCCAGCTGCACCGACAACGTCTGCACCGCCGCCGCGCGATCACGCACCGGTCGCGCATCGATGCCGGCCAGCAATGGCAGGCGCGGCGCCTGCAGCGGCGAGGCATCGAGTGCAGCGGCGAACGGTTCGACGGCGGACTGCAGCAACGGCGTATGTGCGGGTACATGCACCGGCAGCAGGCGGATCTCCGCACCGTGCGCGCGTGCCGCGTCGGCCAGCGCCTGCAGTGATGCATGGGTGCCGCCGACGATGAAATGATCCGGTCCGTTGGCGATGGCCACATGTGCGCGGTGTGCATCACACAGGGGCTGCAGCGTGGCTCGCTCCAACCCCAGTACGGCCAGCATTCCCGCATCGACAGGACTGGCGGCGTCCATCAGCTGCGCGCGCCGTGCGGCCAGGCGCAGGCAGGTGCCTGCATCGACGCTGCCGGCGACCGCATGCGCGGCCAGCTCACCGATGCTGTAGCCGGCCACCAGCAGTGGTGCCGGCAACGCATCGCGCAGACCCTGCCAGTGCGCCAGCGTGGCGGCACACAGCAGGGGTTGCGCCAGCGCATTGTCGAAGCGGGCATCGTCGGCGGCGGCCGCGATGACATCACGGCCGAGCAAGGCGCTCGCCGCCTGCAGCACATCGCTGGCCGCAGGCAGGTCACGCACGCGGTCGAACATCGCAGCGTGCTGGGCACCTTGTCCGGGGCAGAGCAGGGCCAGGCTCACGCGACCTCCTGCTGCAGCAGGAACCAGCTGCAGGCCAGCAGGTCGGCACTGCCGCCGGCGCTCAGGCGGCGCGCGACAAAGCCGTCACCGATGCCGTGCAGGCCCGCCTGCCAGCCGGGTGCGAAGGCACCGCCACGTTCCAGGAAGGCGCGCGCCTGCTGCTGGGCCCAGGCCAGGCCTTCGGCGCCGCCCCGGTGCAGCAGGTTCAGGTCATCCACCTGCGCGACCAGCTGCATCAGGGTCTGGCACATCGCCGCATCACGCGGCAGACCGTTGTGCAACGCATGGCGCAGCGTCGGCACCGCCAGTTCGCGCAGCACGGGGTAACCGGCAGCGGCCTGCTCGCGCACGCCCGGCACGCCGTGGCGCAGGCGCGCGCGCTGGCCGGGGCTGGATGCATCCAGCGGCGCCGCGGCGAAATCATCGGCCCAGTGCTGCACCGCCACGCAGACCTGTGCCGCAGGCGCGGGGTGGCCCTGCAGGCGGCGGCAACGCGCAGCGGCGGCCACCAGCAGGCCCAGGCTGAAGATGGCACCGCGATGGGTATTGATGCCGCCGGTAGCGCGCAGCATCGCGTGCTCGGCGGCGATGCCGTGCGCGCGCAGCAGTGCGAACGGCGCATCATCGGCACCGGCGCTGGCGACCGCAGTGAAGTAGTGGCGCAGCGCGAACAGGCTGCGCAGGAAGGTGCCGGCATCCATATCGTCATGGCTGCCGGTATCGAACGGGGTGACCAGGCCCGGCTTGGGCGCGCAGGCCAGTTCGGCATGCAGGCTGGCGATGGCCAGGCGGCCCAGGCGCGCGCTGTCCACGCGTCGGGTCACCGGCAGGGCAGGCTGCGCAAGGGCATTCATGCGGCCACTCCGGCGGCGATGAACAGGCGCTCGCGGGCCTCCAGCGCAGCACCGTCCAGGCGCTTGACCAGCACCTGACGGCTGCCACCGGCGTATTCGCGCCAGTTCACCGCGCCACCATCGGCCAGGCACAGTTCGCCGTCCACGCGACGGCCGTGCTCGCGCTCCCAGGCCAGCAGGCGCGCGACCAGTACATCGGCATGCTCCGTGGCGTCCACCGGCCACAGCAGGTCGATGTCCGAAGCCGCGTGCACATAGGGCAGGCCGCTCAGGTGCTGCCAGGCGAAGGCGCCGAACACGCGGGCCGGGGCAATGCGCGCCAACGCGTGCAGCGCGGCCTGCCAGTCGCTGGCAACGCCGCTGGCAAGCAGCGCTTCCAGCGTCGGCGGCGGCTGCTGGCGCAGTACGTCGTGCAGCGGCACGCGCAGGGCAATGCGCTGCTTGCCTTCGCTGGGCGGCAGTGGCACGCCCAGGCGCAGCCGCGGGTCGGGATCATCCACGGCACGCCGCGCCGCCATGGCCGGCAGGCCTTGCGCGAACCACGCTGCCAGGCGCGGCTCGTGCGCGGCCACGTCGGCCCGCCAGTCGGCATGCGCCGACAGCCAGACCAGCGTGTGGCGGGCGGGCCGCTCAGGCATCGCCGCGGGCCACCGCAGAGCAGACATCGGCCGCCAGCGCACGGCCGCCGCGCTGGGCACCGCGTGCGGCGCGCAGGTCGCCGTCGCTGGGCGTACGCAGGGCCTGCAGCAGGTGCTGGGCCAGATCGCCATCCCACAGCGATTCGACCGCGCCCATCGCCACGTAGTTGGCCACGCCCGGTGCGAACACCGGAGAGGTCTGGCTGAGGGCCTGCAGTTTTTCCAGCGGTTGCTTGGTCACCCGTGCCATCGCGCGCAGGTCCATCACCCGTACCTGCGCATCGGGCAGGGCATGGATGTGGTCGGCCATCAGACCGAAGGACAGGAAGCCGCCACTCACCGATTCGCCATACACCAGCGTAACCAGGCGTGCGCCACGGCGGCGGGCCAGATCCAGGGTCTGCGCCAGATGTGCGAAGTACCCATTGATGCCCAGCAGTTCATCGCGACGGGCCAGGCGCTGCCCGGCCGTGTCGGCCAGCATCACGATCGGCCGCTGTGGATGGGTGGCGGTACTGGCCAGCACGGTTTCGGCCAGCACCAGCGCATGGTCCACGCCCACCTCGATGCGGTCGGTGGTGCCGATCACGGTCACCTCGCCGTCTGCGGTGGTGGCCGTGCCGGTCAGCACCGAATCGCGCACCTCGATGCGGTGGCCCTGCGGGAACAGGGCGTCGAGCAGGGACTGCAGCGGGGCACTCATGGCAGGCTCCGGTCGGCGGTGGTGGCGAGGAAGGCGTCGGTATCCAGCAGCGGCAGGCGCTCGGGCTCGGCGATGCCCTGGCGGGCCCAGATCTCCACGCCATCGCGGCACTCGCCCCAGGCGTGGACGCGTGCCTTCAACGCGGCGTGCCGCTGCTGAAGCGCGCTCAGTGCAGTGTCGGTATCGCTGCTGGCTGCATCTGCGTGCAGCGCATCGGCCGCAGCACGGGCGAACGCCTCGATGGCATCGGGCACCAGCACCTGTGCCTGGTCGATCAGATAGCGGTGCTTGCCGCCGGTCACCCGCCAGACCAGGGCGCGGTCTCGCGAATCGAATTCCTCCACGCCGCGCACGGTCTCGATCACTTCCGGCCCGGACAGTGACATCCGGCCTTCTTCGGACATGATGACGGTGGCGCAGCAGCGGGCGACGATGCCCATGCCGCCGAACGCGCCGTTGCCGCTGCCGATCAGGGCGATCACCGGGACCCCGGTGGCACGTACAGCCAGGGTGGCGCGCATGATTTCGGAAATGGCGATCAGCCCGGCATTGGCTTCATGCAGGCGCACGCCGCCGGTATCGAGCAGCAGCAGCACGCCGTCGGGGTGGGTGTCCACCGCGCGGCGCAGCAGGCCGGTCAGCTTGGCGCCGTGCACTTCGCCCACGCCGCCACCCATGAACTGGCCCTGCTGCGCGGCCAGCAGGACGCGCTTGCCCTGCAGCGTGGCCTCGCCAACGACGATGCCATCGTCGAACGCGGCCGGCTGGTCGAGCTGGGCCAGGTGCGGGCTCATCATCCGCCGCGCGGGGCCGAGGAATTCCTTGAACGAACCGGCATCGACCAGCCCGGCAATGCGTTCGCGCGCATCGGCTTCGTAATAACTGTGGCGTTGGACGTGGCTCATCGCGTGCCTCCCGCCAGCAGGGTTTCCACCGCCTGGTCCAGGCGCAGGCTGACCACGGCCGGGGTCGCACCGGCATCGTTGATCGATACGCGCACATCGCGCAGCGGATGGCGCTGGGCGAAGTCGGCGATGACCGCCTGCCAGATGGTGCCGAAGCCCTGCGCGGCGGTGATGATGCGTACTGTCATCGCGCCCTCCAGTGCGGCAGGTTCCAGCAGGATTTCCAGGTTGCCCGAGGCGAGCACGCCCACCAGCACCGCATCGCGCGGGAACTGCACGGGGGTACGGCCTTCGAAGCGATAGTCGAGGGTTTCCATGCTCTGTCCCTTACCAGTTGCGGAAGCGCTTGGGCGGGTCGTACAGGCCGCCCGACCAGCGCACGAGATCCTTCACCGAACGCGCGGCCAGCAGGTCACGGCTGGCATCGCGCGGCGAGATGCCGAGATCCTCAGGACGGCGGATCACACCCCGGTCGCGCAGGTTTTCCACCATGGCGCGGTCACGGCCCAGGCCGACGGCGGTGTAGCCGGACACGCCGCGGATCGCCTGTTCGCGCTCTTCCGGCGTGCGGCACAGCAGCAGGTTGGCGATGCCTTGTTCGGTCAGTACGTGGCTGACGTCATCGCCGTAGATCATCACCGGCGGCAGCGGCATGTCCGCGCGCTCGGCCAGTTCCCAGGCATCCAGGCGCTCGACGAAGGCCGGTGCCATGTGCTCGCGGAAGGTTTCCACCATCTGTACCACCAGCTTGCGCCCGCGCGGCATTTCACCGGGTCGCGCAGCCTGTTGGCCGGCCTTGATCCAGGCATCGCTGGCGTGGCGGCGGCCGCGTGCATCGGAGCCCATGTTGGGCGCCCCGCCGAAGCCGGCGATGCGATCGCGCGTGGCGGTGGAGCTGTTGCCCTGCAGGTCGATCTGCAGCGTCGAGCCGATGAACATGTCGCAGGCATACAGGCCGGCGGTCTGCGAAAACGCGCGATTGGAGCGCATCGAACCGTCGGCACCGGTGAAGAACACATCGCCACGTGCGGCGATGTATTTCTCCATGCCCAGTTCCGAACCGAACGAATGCACCGATTTGACGAAGCCCGATTCGATGGCCGGAATCAGCGCAGGATGCGGGTTGAGCGCCCAGTGCTGGCAGATCTTCCCCTTCAGCCCCAGCGATTCGGCATAGGTGGGCAGCAGCAGTTCGATGGCGGCGGTATCAAAGCCGATGCCGTGGTTGAGTCGGTTCACCCCGTACTCGGCGTAGATGCCCTTGATGGCCATCATCGCCATCAGCACCTGGATCTCGGAAATCTGCGCCGGGTCGCGGGTGAACAGGGGCTCGATATGGTTCGGCCGCGGCGCCTGCACCACGAAATTGACCCAGTCAGCGGGGATATCGACGCGGGGGAGAGTGTCGACGATTTCGTTGACCTGGGCGATCACGATGCCGCCGCCGAATGCGGTGGCTTCCACGATCACCGGGGTGTCTTCGGTGTTCGGGCCGGTGTAGAGGTTGCCGTGGCGGTCGGCGGCCTGCGCGGCCACCAGCGCCACGCGCGGGGTGAGGTCGATGAAGTAGCGGCCGAACAGTTCCAGGTAGGTATGGATGGCACCGATCTGGATGCGCCCTTCGGCCACCAGATTGGCCAGCCGCACTGACTGCGGGCCGGAGAACGAGAAATCCAGCTTGGACGCGATGCCGCGCTCGAACACGTCCAGGTGCGAGGGCAGGGACAGCACCGACTGCACCATGTGCAGGTCGTGCACCCGTGCCGGGTCGAGATCGGCCAGCGCCTGGGCGAGGAAATCGGCCTGCTTCTGGTTGTTGCCCTCCAGGCAGACCTTGTCGCCCGGCTCGAGCAGCGCATGCAGCAGCTCGGCCACGTCGGCAGCAGCGACCTGGCGGCCCTTGGCCAAAGGCGCGGCGCGTTGCAGGCGGGCCTGGCGGCTGCGTTCCAACGTGTCCCAGCTCGGGTTCATCGACCGGCTTCCGAATGGCGTTGGAATAATTACCGCATAATTATGAAGGGCTGTGCAACCTGCAGTGCAGCAAAAAGAAGGGCCCGCACGCATGCGGGCCCATTCAGGTATTGAAGCTGGAGGCCGTGCCGACCAACGGTCGGCACCCACCCGCATTGCGAGTAGATCCACGCCATGCGTGGATGGAGCCCGGCGATAGGGTCAGAGCCCTTTCCGGTGGAAAGGGATCAGACCCGGGGCATGCGCTGACCTCAGAACTTCCAGCGCAGGCTGGCCGCCACGAAGCGCGGTTCGCCGTAGTTGTTGTAGTCCAGGTTGGCCCAGTAGGTCTTGTCCAGCGCATTGCGCACGCTCAACGTCGCCGTCCAGTTGTCGCTGATGCGGTAGTTGGCGTTGAACTGCACCAGTGCATACGCCGGCTGGTTCACCGTCACCGTGCCACCCAGCGGGTAGACGACGTTGTAACCCTGCACCTTGCTCTGCCACTGCACGCCAGCGCCCACGCTCAGGCGTTCCAGCGCACCGCGCAGGCGCACCTGGGTGTTGAGCTGCAGCAGGTCCTCGGCCGGGTTCGCGTACAGCAGGTCGGTCGCGGCGCGGGTCACCTTGACGTGGGTGAAACCGGCGTTGATCGTCCAGCCCGGCAGGATCTCTCCGTTGACGTCCATTTCCCAGCCGCGTGCCTTGGTGCCGTTCACCCCGATATAGGCCGAGGTGCCGTCGCTGAGCGAATTGTCCGGCACGCTCATGTCACGCACCGCGTAGTTGTCCTGCTTGGCTTCGAACACCGCAGCGTTGGCGGTCAGTCGGCCATCGAACCACTGGGTTTTCAGGCCCGCTTCCAGGTTCGAGCCCTGCACCGGCGCCAGCAGGTTCTCGTTCTTGTCTTTGTAGTTCTGCGGATTGAAGATTTCGGTGTAGCTGGCATAGGCCGACACGTTCGGGGTGATGTCATACACCAGGCCCACGTATGGGGTGACTTCATCGGTGACCTTGTACGCACCGCTGGTGGCGGTATAGGCACCGGCTGCGTTGTAGGCGCGGGTGCGGGTTTCCCAGCGGCTCAGGCGCGCACCGGCGATCAGTGCCAGCGGGTCGGCCAGGCGCAGGCGGGTGGCCAGATACACGCCACTCTGGGTGGTCTTGGCCACGCGGCGCGCACCGGTACGGGTGTAGGTCACCTCGGAAATGTCGCCGTTCCAGTCGTAGACATTGGGAATGTAGTAGCAGCGCTCATTGCCACAGCGCGCCCAGTCGGTCGGGAAGTTCAGTGTGGTGGTGTTGGTCGTGCCTTCCAGGTCCGACCACTGCGTGCCCAAGGTCACGTCATGTTCCTGGCCCCACAGGCTGAAGGTGCCGGTCAGGTAGGCATCCACGTTGCGGCGGGTGTCTTCCGCATCGCCGGCCGCAGCGCGCAGGAAGATGCCCGAGCCGTCCACCGGGTTCGGGTTGCCGGTGCCGTACAGGCGCACGTTCTGCACGTTGCCGCGGGTGTAGGAGGTGTTGACCTTCAGCAGCCAGTCGTCACCGAAGCGCTGTTCCAGGTTGGCGAACACGGTGCTGGTTTCGCGCTGCCAGTAGCTCCACTTCGGCGACAGGTTGGTCGAGCGCGGCAGGTGGGCGAAGTTGCCCTGGCTGTCGAAGAACGGCACGGTGCCCCAGGTCGAACCTACCGGGTTGTTGTCCTGGGTCTGGTAGCCGACGGTGACCGTGGTGCTGTCGGTCAGGTCGCCTTCCAGCACGGCCATGCCGGCCATCTTGTTTTCCTTGTAGCGGTCGTAATAGAAATCACGATCGGTATAGGCGGCGACCACGCGGCTGCGGAAGCGGCCATCGTCGGTCAGCGGCGCGGTTACGTCGGCCTCCATGCGGCGGTAATCCCAACTGCCGGCGCTGACCGAGAACGAGGCGTCGAATTCCTTGCCCGGGCGCTTGCGCAGCAGGTTCACCGTGGCCGACGGCACGCCGGCGCCGCTGAGCAGGCCGTTGGCGCCGCGGATCACTTCCACGCGATCGTAGAAGGCGGTGTCGTATTCCTGGTTGGTCGAGCCGCTGTAGGTGGGGATGCCATCGACCTGGAAATCGGTGATGGCAAAGCCGCGCGCGTAGTACAGCGGGCGCTGGGTGTCATAGAAGGACACGCTGACGCCGGTGACGTTGCGCATCACGTCGTTGATGCTGAACAGCGATTCGTCCTGCAGGCGCTGCAGGCTGATCACACTGGAAGACTGCGGGGTTTCCTGCAGGGTGATCGGCAGGCGGGTGGTGCTGGCCGGGGCCGCGGACTGTTCGGCGCGCACGCTCACCCGGTCCAGGGTCTTCGCGTCGCTGGCATCGGCAGCGGCTTCGGCGGCCGATGCTGCGGGTGCGGCCATGGCCAGGCAGGACAGCAGGGCGGTCGGCAGCAGCGCACGGCGAGGCAGAGGGGAACGGGCAGGCAGAGGGGAACGGGCAGGCAGAGGGGAACGGGCAGGCAGGGTCATGGAGGGCTCGGCGAGGTGGAAGAGGGGTGGAAGAGGGGTGGGAGCGGCAGCCGTCGGCCAGCACCCGGGCGGCGGCGTCGGGTGGGCTCAGATCCATCTGGGAGGCATGCGGGTGTCGTGCGGGACGCAAATGTAAATCGTTCTTAACAACATTACAATTCGTGACAATGGGAAATGGTGTCTGCGCATCGGCAAGGGGTCAGCGCCCTCCGCCTGCGGCGCAGGGATCCGACCCCTGCTGCTGGGGCACCACAAACAAGAACGGCCACCCGAAGGTGGCCGTCCGTGCGTCCCGCAGAGCGTGCGGGCTTACAGCGCCTGCAGCTCTTCGTTGGCGTTGCGCTTTTCCGGCGCGGCCGGGACAGGCGTTGCAGCGCTCTCCACCGGCGCGCCTTCAACCGGCACCTCAAGGTAGGGCAGGTGCAGGGTCTGGCTGGTCAGCGTGCGGATCTGGTTGGTCAACGCCGGGCTGTCGTTGAGCTTCTGGCCGTACGACGGCACGATCTGGCGCAGGCGGGCTTCCCAGCCGGCCTTCATCTGCTCCGGGAAGGCCTTGGCCATCAGGTCCAGCATGATCGGCGGCGAGGTCGAGGCACCCGGCGAAGCACCCAGCAGCGCGGCCAGGGTGTGGTCCTTGTCGGTCACGATCTCGGTGCCGAACTGCAGCACCGGGCCCTTCAGCGGGTCACGCTTGATGATCTGCACGCGCTGGCCGGCGGTCACCAGCTTCCAGTCACCCGGCTTGGCGTTGGGGAAGTACTTCACCAGCTCGGCCTGGCGGTCGGCGTCGTTCAGGCGCGCCTGGGCCATCAGGTACTGCACCAGGTCCAGGTTGTCCTTGCCCACTTCCAGCATCGGGCCGACGTTGTTGTGGTTGACCGAGGAGTACAGATCCCACCACGAGCCATGCTTGAGGAACTTGGTGCTGTACAGCGCGAACGGCCCGAACAGGATCACCGGCTTGCCATCCAGCTTGCGCGCATCCAGGTGCGGCACCGACATCGGCGGCGAACCGGTCTCGGCCATGCCGTAGGCCTTCACGTGGTGGCGCGAGGTTACGTCCGCGCCCTGGAAGGCGAGGAACTGGCCGCCCACCGGGAAGCCGGCGTAATCCTTCGATTCGGGGATGCCGGACATCTGCAGCAGCTTCAGCGCGGCGCCACCGGCACCGATGAACACGAAGCGGGCATGGGTGGTGGTTTCGGTGTTGGCCTTCAGGTCCTTCACCGTCACGTTCCAGCTCTTGTCGGCGTTCTGCCGCAGCGCGCTCACTTCATGGTTCAGGTGCAGGCTGAAGTTCGGGCTGCGCTGCAGGCCGGCGGTCAGCTGGCGGGTGATGACGCCGAAGTTGACGTCGGTACCCAGCGGCATCCAGGTGGCGGCCACCTTCTGCTTCGGGTCGCGACCTTCCATCAGCAGCGGGGCCCACTGCTTGATCTGCGCCGGATCTTCCGAGTACTGCATGCCGTAGAACAGCGGGTTCTTCACCAGCGCCTGCTGGCGCTTGTGCAGGTAGGCAATGTTGTCATCGCCCCAGACGAAGCTCATGTGTGGCGTTGGGTTGATGAAGTCGCTGGGCTGGCTCAAACGCCCTTCCTTCACCTGGTGCGACCAGAACTGGCGCGAGACCTCGAAGCTTTCGGCGATGCCGACCGCGCGCTTGGTCTCGATGCTGCCGTCGGGCAGTTCCGGGGTGTAGTTCAGTTCGGCGAATGCCGAGTGGCCGGTGCCGGCGTTGTTCCAGCCGTCCGAGCTTTCGTTGGCCACGCCGTCCAGGCGTTCATAGACCTGGATGTTCCAGTCCGGCTGCAGTTCCTGCAGGTAGGTGGCCAGGGTGATGCTCATGATGCCGGCACCGACCAGGACGACGTCGACCGGCTTGTCGTTGCTGGCGGCGGGCACCGAGCGCTGGGTCAGCGGCCAGTACAGGAACAGCGCGGCGGCCAGCAACAGCAGCACGAGCAGGGCGATAAGAGCCTTGCCAAATTTCTTCATGGGAATGACTTGGGCGTGGGGAAGGGGGCAGGATGCGCGTTGGGATAGCAAATGGCGTGAAGAAACAAAGCCTTGCAGCGACCTGGCGCGATTTTAACCCGATCCGGTCCGGTTTTGCTGCAATGCAGCATCCCTGCCCTTGGACGCGCTGGACACCCTGGTAGCGACAGGCCATGCCTGGCGACCCGTTTAATCACACCAATTCCAGAATCTCGTCGCCGGCCTCATCCACCTCGCCGGTCGGCCGCCAGCCCAGATGGCGGTAGAACCCATGCGAACGCGAGCGGGGATCGGCCGAGCAGGCCAGGAACAGGCGGCCATGACCGGCGGCGCGGGCCAGTTCGACCACCTCCTGCAGGAGGCGCTGGCCGATGCCGCGGCCTTCGTAGTCCGGCAGCAGCGCCAGCACCAATACCTCGCCACTGTCGCGGTCGGCGAAGCCGTAGCCGACCACCGTGCCGTCGTCCTCGGCGATGCGGCCGATGAAATCGCCTTCGGCGATACCGGCCGCCCAGCTCTCCGTGGTGATGCCCAGTTCGGCCAGCTGCGCGGCGCTGAAGGCGTTCTCGCGGGTACGCCCGCGCAGGTCGATGCAGGCGGCCGCATCAGTGGCAAGGGCGGGGCGGTAGTGGATCGTCATGGATGTTCCCTGGGTAGCGCCAGGCCGTGCCTGGCGGAGGTTCTTCGATGCCAACCAAGGTTGGGAGCCACCGGCGCGCTGGCGTTAGTCAATCACTGCCGATCCGGTAGCGCCAGGCCATGCCTGGCGGACGTGGTTCGTGGCGGCGACCACTACGGTGGCAGCATTCAATCACTGCCGATGGTGAAGTACTCCGCAGCGAAGTAGCCCACCTGGTACGCCAGTGCCACGCCGGCCAGCACCACCTGCGCGCGCGCCGTGCGCAGGTTCCAGCCCAGCACGCAGACCACCATCATCAGTGCCGTATGCAGCGGATACGCCTCGCCCAGCAGCCGCCAGCGACTCTGCCCCTTGATTGCCGTATCCACAAGGTCCAGAAGCGTCAGCGCGGCGATCACACTGAAAATCCAGCGGCGGCGCTGCAACAGGTACCTACCGTAGCTGCCGAACTCGCGCAGGTCATCGGGGAACAGCAGCGCGCACAGCAGGAACCAGGTGGCGCAGTAGCCGATCACGAACAGATAGGTCTCGAACGTCCAGCGATGCACTTCGATCAGGCGGAACTCCCACCACCAGAACGTCACCAGCGACACCAACGCCCACGCCACCCAGCACAGATGCAGGGCCGAACAGCCACGCCGCTGCGGGTGCTCGATGATCTGCGCCAGGCCCTTCAGCAGCGTGGTGATCGACAGGCCCAGGATGATGCCCATCACCACGCGGATATGCAGGAATACCGGTTCGGTCTGCATCGCCCAGCCCCCGCAAGGTCGGTTGCGGCGATGCTGGCACAGAAAGGGGGGGGGGGCAGAGCCCGTTGCGCGGCAACGGGATCCGACCCCGTGCCGACCAACGGTCGGCACCCACCAACCGCAGCATGCCGCCCAGCGGCCGGCACTACCGCTTCCGCCGGACCAGCGTGCTCGATGCCTCCAGCACCGCCCGGGTCAGCAGCGCCATCGTCTGCACATCGCCCTTCCAGTGCTGCCAGTACAGCGGCACGTCCTCCCACGCGCGCTGCCGCACGTAGACCAGACGCCCTGCATCCAGATGGCGCTTTACCAGTGGCAGTGGATTCATCGTCCAGCCCAGCCCGCCCAGGTTGGCTTGCACGAACGCTCGCGTGGACGGGATCCACCACGTCGGCGCCGTGCCCGGCAGGTCATCACCGGCCATCCGCCGGGCGAAGCGTGATTGCATGTCGTCCTTGCGGTTGAACACCAGCACCGGTGCCTGCGCCAGTGCCTGTGCGGTCACCCCCTTGGCGAAATGGCGCTCGCGGAACGCCGGCGTGCAGGTGGCGGCATAGCGGATGCTGCCCAGCGCGTGGATCTGGCAGCCCTGCACCGGCTCGTCCAGCGTGGTGACCGCACCCAGCACCGTGCCCTGGCGCAGCAGCTCCACGGTGTGGTCCTGGTCCTCCACGCGCAGGTCCAGGGTGGTGCCGGTGTTCTGCGCGAACTGCTGGGCGGCCTGCGGGAACCAGGTTTCCAGGCTGTCATGGTTCACCGCCACCGGAATGCTGGCCTGCGGCAGGTCTTCATCGGCCAGGCCCATGCGGTGCAGGGCATCGTGTTCCAGCAGGGCGGTCTGCTCGGCCAGCTGCACCAGCAGCTGGCCCTCTGCGGTGGCCGTGGCCGGGGTGCCGCGCTTGACCAGCAGGCGGCCGATCCGGTCTTCCAGGGCCTTCACCCGCTGGGAAATGGCGGAGGGGGTCACATTGAGCGCCTGTGCGGCACGGTCGAAGCTGCCTTCGCGGATTACCGCCGCCAGAGCCCGCAGCTGGGCGTGGTCGATGCGCATCCAATTAAGCTCCGCTAATGTTGGTTTAGTAAGTTTAGCTCGTCTTTTCCATGTTGCGGCGCGACAATGGCGCCCGTTCCGGTGCTGTCCGCCTTCGCGAGGCACCGTCCCCCCAGCAAGACAAGGCAGTGAATCCCATGTTTTCGGTCATCTCCGCCAGCACCGGCCTCGGTGCCTGGTTCTCTGGTGCAGCCACCGGCATCGGCCTGTTCGCCGTGGTCGGTGCCCAGAGCGCCTTCATCCTGCGCCAGGGCATCCTGCGCAAGCACATCGTGCCGGTGGTCGCCACCTGCGCGGCCATCGATGCGTTCTTCATCTTCGCCAGCGTGGCCGGTCTGCGCACGCTCACCTCGGCACTGCCGTGGCTGACCAGCGCCGTGTTGTGGACCGGCGTGGCCTTCCTCGCCTGGTATGCGATGAAGTCCGCGCGTCGTGCCTTCGCCGGTGGCGGTGGCATGGGCGAGGCCGACAGTGATGACGGCAGCCGCCGTGCGGTGCTGCTGGCTGCCGTTGGCTTCTCGCTCATCAATCCGCATTTCTGGCTGGACATGATGGTGATCGGCTCGATCGCCGAGAACTTCGGCCATGCGCGCATGGCATTCGCCGCTGGGGTGGTCACCGCCAGCTGCCTGTGGTTGACCGCGCAGGGCCTGGGCGCACGCCTGCTGGCGCCGCTGTTCACCAAGCCCAGCACCTGGCGTGTGCTGGACGGGACCATCGCCGTCATCCTCAGCATCCTGGCGCTCACCCTGGCCGTGCGCGGCGTGAACTGAGCGCTGCACCGACACCACACTCTCTCCAAGGTCGTGGCTGCGGCGGCATCGGTAACGATGCCGCCGTTCTTTTTTCTGCGTGGCGCTGGCAGCATGCTGCTGGTAGGGACGTGGTCGGGCGGCAACCCTTGCGATGTCCAATTCTGTGCCCCCCAACGCCAGCCCGGCCGTGGCACCTGCGGGCCGGGCTGGCGGGCGCCCTGGGTGGGAATGAAATGCGGCACTGGCAAGCGTGTTGCGTGCCTGCCTACAATCCGGATGCGGACAAGGTGTCCGCTGCATAGGGGGAAGGATGCGCAAGACAATGATGGCCGCGCTGCTGGCGCTGGCCTGCACCGTGCCGACCGTGGCCGGTGCCGTGGACCTGGAAAAGTTCGTGCGCGAAGAGACGTTCAAGGACGTCAAGATCTCGCCGGGGGGCGACTACTTCGCGGCGACCGTGCCGTTGGAAGACATCACCGCCGTGGTCATCATGCGGACCTCGGACAACAAGATCACCGGCAGTTTCCGGCCGCCGCGCAACAATCACGCGACCCGCTTTGACTGGGTCAGCAACGAACGGCTCCTGATCGAGCTGTCGCAGAAGTTCGGTTCGCTGGACACGCCGCAGCGTACGGGCGAGCTGTACGCCATCGACGCCAATGGCGGGCGCGGCGAACTGCTGGTCGGCTACCGCGTGGAAAGCAACGGCCCCGGTACCCGCATCCAGCCGAAGAAGGTCGAGGCGGTCGCGGCGTTCCTCACCGACGAACTGGCCGGCGACGACCGCAACGTGCTGGTTGCGGTATGGCCCTTCAGCGATGATCCGTTCACCCGCGTGGAGCGCCTGGATGTCCGTTCCGGCCATCGCGTGGCGGTGGCACGTTCGCCGGTGCGTCGCGCCGATTTCGCCACTGACAACAAGGGAGAGGTCCGGTTTGCGCATGGCGCGGGCAGCGACAACGTCAACAAGCTTTACTACCGCGAAACGGGCAGCAGCCAATGGGCGCTGGTCAACGATGAAGCCATCACCGGCCGCATCGAAACCGTCATCGGCTTTTCCGACGACAACAGCCTGGCCTACCTGAAAGTGCAGGAGCCGAAGGGACCGGACCAGCTGGTCAGCTGGAACCCGGCCACCAAGGAGCGCCGCACCCTGCTGGTGGATGAGGTGGTCGATCCCTACCGCATCATCTACCGCAACGGCACAAGCGTACCGGTGGGCGCGCTTTACGTGGGTGACACCACACGCAGCCGTTTCTTCGATGAGACCTCGGCTGATGCGCGGCTGTACCACAGCCTGGAAGCTGCGTTCAAACAGCCGGTGCTGATCACCTCCAGCACACGCGATGGGAAGACCGTGCTGGTGGAGACCTGGACCGGCAATGACCCCGGTTCGTTCTACGTGTTCGACACCGTGGGCAAGTCGGCCCAACACCTGATCAGCCGCAGCGACTGGCTGGACGTGGACACCACCGCACCGGTGCGCGCGGTGTCCCTGAAGGCCCGCGACGGCCTGCCGCTGCATGGTTACCTGACGCTGCCGCATGGCAGTGACGGCCGCAACCTGCCCATGGTGGTCCTGCCGCACGGTGGCCCCTACGACGTCTTCGATGACGGTCGTTACGACATTGAATCGCAGATGCTGGCCGATGCCGGCTATGCCGTGCTGCAGATCAACTTCCGTGGCTCGGGCAACTACGGCCGCGCGCATACCCAGGCCGGTGCACGGCAGTGGGGCGGCACGATGCAGGACGATGTGACCGATGCCACCCGCTGGGCCATCGGGCAGGGCATCGCCAACAAGGATCGCATCTGCATCTACGGCGCCAGCTACGGTGCGTACTCGGCGATGATGGGCGTCGCGCGCGAACAGGGCCTGTACAAGTGCGCCGCAGGCTATGTGGGGGTGTACGACCTGCCGATGATGTTCACCCGTGGTGACATCCAGAACCGTGGTTCCGGTGCGACCTACCTGCGCGAATGGCTGGGCGATCCGGCCCAGCTGGGCCCTGTCTCGCCGGTCAACCTCGCCGGGCAGATCAAGGTGCCGGTGTTCCTCGCTGCAGGCGGCGAGGACGAGCGCGCGCCGATCGAGCACACCAAGCGCATGGAAGCGGCTCTGAAGAAGGCGGGTACGCCGGTGGAAAGCCTCTACTACAGCACCGAAGGTCACGGCTTCTACCGTCCCGAGCACCGCCGCGAGTACTATTCCCGCCTGCTGGCGTTCCTGTCGCAGAGCCTGGGTGGGGCCACGGCCAGCGCCACGCCGCCGGCTGGCAGCAAGGCACCGTAAGTTCATCGGCTCACGTCGGCCGTGTGCTTCAGAGTGCCGGGCAGTTCAGGCTACCCGGCCGTTGCCCGGCCATCAACCGCCTGCATGGCGGGCGCTACGACGGCGGTGGTCACTTCACCCCGTGCATCATCCTCTTCAGCAGCGGCGCGGCGATGAAGGCGGCCACCGCACAGCCCAGGCCGATCCACATCAGCAGCCAGAACAGGTGCGCGTAGGCTCCTGCGGCCGCCACCATGTCCAGTGATTCGCCTTCGGGCACCTCGATTGCCGCCAGCTTGCCGAACAGCGCGGCCAGCGTTTCGGAAAACGCCGTGGCCAGGAACCAGGTGCCCATCATCAGGCTCATCACCCGCGGCACCGCCAACTGGGTCACCGCTGACAGGCCGACCGGCGACAGGCACATCTCGCCGCTGGCCAGCAGGAAGTAGGCCAGCACCAGCCACCACACGCTGGCCATTTCACCCGTGGCACCGACCTGCTGCGCGGCGAGCGCCAGCGGCACGAAGGACAGTGCACCGATCACCAGGCCCCAGGCCGATTTCACCGGCTTGCCCGGCTCCCAGCCGCGGCGGTCCATCCAGGTCCACAGCGCGGCAAAGGCCGGTGCCAGCAGCACCAGGAACAGGCCGCCCAGGTAGGTCAGCGAACCGGCGGTCTGCGGAATCACCTGGCAGTCGCGCACCAGCAGCACCAGCATCAGCGCGACGATGGCGATGAAGAACACGCGCGGTGCGTTGGAGCCGGGGCGACGCTCGGACAGGCGCGCGCTGACCACGAAGCCCAGCGGTGCCAGCAGCAGCGACACGATGGACCACGGCAGCGGGGTACCACCGGTGATGACCAGCGCCGGCACGATGTCCTTGGTCAGCAGGCGGTCGGTGAAGGTGACCCAGGAGCCGTAGGACTGCTCGTACAGCGTGAAGAACACCAGCGCCATGAAGATCAGCACCATCAGCGCGATCATCTGCTGGCGCTGCACCGGCGTGCACTTGCGGCCGGTGAACCAGGCGAACCAGACCAGCACGCCGCCCAGCACCACCAGCATCAGCATCAGCGCCAGGCTGATCTCGCCACCGAGGGCGAAGGCGCCGTTGCCGGCCGCCCACATCAGCCACGCCACCGGCAGCACGCCGATGACCGCGCACAGGTAGATCAGCCATTCGCGCGGCAGGCCCAGCACCTTATGCTTCAGTGCGGCCGGCTGCGGCGGCTCGGCATGGCTCTGCAGGTACTTCTGGCCCCACAGGAACATCGCCAGGCCGGCCAGCATGCCGATGCCGGCGGCACCGAAGCCGTACTTCCAGCCATAGGCTTCGCCGAGGAAGCCGCAGACCAGCGAAGAGAACAGCGCGCCGAGGTTGATGCCGGCGTAGAACAGCGAGAAGCCCGAATCGCGGCGCGGGTCGTCCTGCGGGTAGAGCTTGCCGACGATGGTGGAGATGTTGGGCTTGAGGAAGCCGACGCCCATGATGATCAGCGCCAGCGACAGGTAGGTCACCGCAAGGGCCGAGGTGTCGCGCACCACCTCGCCGTTCACCCGGTACGCGGCGTGGCCCTCGAAGGCCATGCCGAGGTGGCCCAGCACCAGCAGGATGCCGCCGAACAGCACGGCCCGGCGCATGCCCAGCCAGCGGTCGGCGAGCATGCCGCCGAAGACAGGGATGCAGTACACCAGGCCGCCGTAGGCCCCGAGCAGGTCCAGGCCGGCCTTGTCACCGAACAAGTGATACTTGGTGAGATACAGCAGCAGCAGCGCCTTCATCCCGTAGAAGGAAAAGCGCTCCCACATTTCGGTGAAGAAGCAGACGTAGACGCCTTTGGGATGGCCGAGGAAGTCGTCGGAAGCGATCGCGGTAGCATTCATCGGCGGATTATAGAAAAAGGGGACGGAGGGGATTAAGTCGTTTGTGCCGCAAACGCCTTAATCCCCTCCGTCCCCTTTTTTACAGGTACCGCGGCCAGGCCAAGGTTGCGTCTACAGCATCACCGCCAGCGCGCAGGCCACCAGCGGGCCGGCCAGCGCGATCGTGCTCAGGCCGGTGGCCCGGATCACCCGCAGGTGCAGCGTGTCCGGCGGCAGCTGGTCGATGGAGGCCAGCCGGCGAGGGCCATACGCTGCAACCGTACACTGCAGATGGAATGATATAACATGCCATATGCGGCGGGGCCAGCCCGGCTTTGCGCCATCGGTCGGTTGCCCGTGCACGTGCGGTGCGTTGCACTGCCGCATCTGCCCCATCCTTTGGCACGCTGGACTTGCTCTGCCCTGAACGCTAGCGTGGCAGGGATTTTTTGCCAGCAGGGGCTTCCATGAACCACGACGCTGCGCCCAAGCAGCTCACCTTCCGCGCAGTGGCCCTGGCCATCGTGCTGGCGGTGGTGCTGTCGGCGGCCAACGCCTATCTCGGTCTGTTCGCAGGCCTGACCATCGCCACCGCCATTCCCGCAGCGGTCATTTCCATGGGCGTGCTGCGCCTGCTGGGCGGTGGTTCCATCCTCGAAAACAACATCGTCCAGACCGGCGCCTCGGCCGGTTCGTCCATCGCCGCCGGCGTCATCTTCACCATCCCGGCGCTGGTCATCATGGGCTACTGGCCCGACTTCAAGTACTGGTGGGTGCTGGGCATCGCCGGTCTGGGCGGCCTGCTGGGCGTGCTGTTCTCGGTGCCGCTGCGCCGCTCGATGATCGTCGAAGACCCGCTTCCCTTCCCGGAAGGCAAGGCCGCAGCCGAAGTGCTCAAGGCCGGTGAGAACCCCGGCCCGGGCCTGAAGATCCTCGGCCTGTCGGCCGTCATCGGCGCCTTCGTCAAGCTGGCCGCCGAAAGCGGCCTGCGCCTGATTCCCGATGCCTGGTCGACCTCGGCTTACGTCGGCAGCTCGAAGATCACCGCCTTCATCGGCACCAACCTGTCGCCGGCGCTGCTCGGCGTCGGCTACATCGTCGGCCTGAACGTCGGCATCGTGGTCGTGTCCGGCTCGATCCTGACCTGGCACATCGCCATCCCGATCTACCAGGCGTTCTTCATGAACACCGATCCGGCCCTGGCCGCGTCGGTCGCCACGGCCTCGTCCACCGAGGCCGCGTTCGCCATCTGGGGTGCGAAGATGCGCTACCTGGGCGTCGGCGCGATGCTGATCGGCGGCATCTGGACCCTTATCTCGCTGCGCAAGTCGCTGCTGAACGGCGTCAAGAGCGGCTTTGCGGCCGCGCGCAAGAGTGGCGGCCCGGTGCTGGCGCATACCGAGCGCGACCTGCCGATGAAGTGGATGCTGGTGGCTCTGGTGGTCTTCGTGCTGCCGCTGCTGGCCCTGTACCAGGCCATCGTCGGCCAGTGGCACGTGTCGATCCCGATGACCATCATCATGATCGTCGCCGGTTTCCTCTTCGTGTCGGTGTCGGCCTATCTGGCCGGCCTGATCGGTTCGTCCAACAACCCGGTCTCGGGCATCACCATCTCCACCATCCTGTTCGCCTCGGCCGTGCTGGTGGTGCTGCTGGGCGCCGATGGCCTGAAGCCGGTCGGTGCCGGCGGTGCGCCGCTGGGTGCGGTGGCCGCGATCATGATCGGTGCGGTGGTCTGCTGTGCTGCGGCGGTGGGCGGTGACAACCTGCAGGACCTCAAGGCTGGCTACATCGTCGGTGCCACCCCGTGGAAGCAGCAGCTGATGCTGGGCATCGGCGCGTTCTCGTGCGCGCTGATCATGGCCCCGGTGCTGAACCTGCTGGCCACCGCCTACGGCATCGGCGTCAAGTCCGAGCTGCATCCGAACGCGCTGGCCGCGCCGCAGGCCAACCTGATGGCCTCGGTGGCCAAGGGCCTGTTCGGTGGCGAACTGCCGTGGACCTTCATCGGCATCGGTGCCGTGGTCGGCGCGGCCATCATCGCCTTCGACAGCTGGCTGAAGTCGCGCAACTCGCGCTTCCGGGTGCCGGTGCTGGCCGCCGCCATCGGTATCTACCTGCCGCTGGAACTGATGGTGCCGATCTTCCTCGGCGGCCTGATCGCCTACCTGGTCGAGCGCTTCCACAAGGTACGCGCCGATGACGAAGAAGGCCGCGACCGCGTGCACAAGCCGGGCGTGCTGTTCGCTGCCGGCCTGATCACCGGCGAGGCGCTGATGGGTATCGCCATTGCCGTGCCGATCGTGGTCAGCAGCCGCGCCGATGTGCTCGCCCTGCCGTTCCATCTGCCGGCCGCGCAGTGGTTCGGCCTGGCCGTGCTGTTCCTGGTCGGCCTGCTGATCTACCGCACCGGCAAGCGCGCCATGGCGTGAGAGAATGGGGTAGTGCCGGCCGCTGGCCGGCAATCTGCCTGGTTGCCGGCCAGCGGCCGG
>NZ_JBNNHG010000041.1:22848-28154 GCF_050268705.1 Stenotrophomonas sp. NPDC077659
GGGGGGGGGGGGGGGGGGGCGGCCCCGGCGGGGGCCCCCCCCCCCCCCCCCCCCCCCACTACCGCAGACCCCGCCGCGGCGCGGTCCCGCCCGGGCGGCCATGACCGATGGCCTTGGCAGCCCCGCCTGCCGGGGCCTACCATCGGTTTTTTGCCGTTCTGCGGAGATCCCGATGAAACTGCGTCATGCCTTGCTGCCACTGAGCCTGTTGGCCGCCCTGCCCAGCGTCGCCGCTGCCCGTGGCCTGGAAATCCGCGACATGGTGGCCATGGATCGCGTCTCCGCGCCGGTGCTGACCGCCGACGGCGGCACCGTGGTGTTTGCCAAGCGCAGCACCGATGCCAACCTCAAGGCCAGCACCGCGCTGTTCGCGCGCAACCTGCGCACCCGTGATGCGGCCCCGCCGAAGCAGATCACCCCGGCCGGCTGGAATGTCAATTCGGCCTCGCTGTCGGCCGATGGACAGACCGTGTATTTCCTCAGCGCCAAGAACGGCAGCCAGCAGCTGTACGCGCAGGCCATCAGCGGCGGCACCCCGCGCCAGCTGACCGATTTCCCGGTGGATGTGGACAGCTACCACGTCTCGCCGCAGGACGACCGCGTGCTGTTCAGCGCCGGGGTGTTCCAGGCCTGTGCCTCGGACCTGGCGTGCACTGAAAAGAAGCTCAAGGATGTGGCCGATGCCAAGGCCAGCGGCAAGGTCTTCGATTCGCTGTTCGTGCGCCATTGGGACACCTGGAATGACGGCCGCCGCAACACCCTGTTCGTGGCCCCCCTGCCGGCGGCCAAGGCCGGCCCGGTGAAGGGCGCTTCGGCCCTGAGCGCGACCATCGACGGCGACGCACCGTCCAAGCCGTTCGGCGGCAATGACGATTTCACCTGGTCGCCGGACGGCGCCAGCGTGGTCGCCAGCATCCGCGTGGCCGGCAAGCAGGAACCGTGGTCGACCAACTTCGACCTGTACCGCTTCGATGCCGCCGGCCGGCAGCCGCCGGTCAACCTGACCGCCGCGAACCCGGCCTGGGATGCCGGCCCGGTGTTCAGCGCCGACGGCAAGACCCTGTTCTACCGTGCCATGAAGCGCCCGGGCTTCGAAGCCGACCGCTTCGGCCTGATGGCGATGGACCTGGCCAGCGGCAAGACCCGCGAGATCGCCCCGCAGTGGGACCGCTCGGCCGGTGACATCACCCTGTCCGCCGATGGCGCCAGCATCTACACCACCACTGACGACCTGGGCGAGCACCCGCTGTTCCAGATCGACGTGGCCACCGGCAAGGCCACCAAGGTCATCGGCGATGGCACCGTGTCCGCGGTCAGCGTGGCCGGCAACAGCGTGGCCATCACCCGCAACAGCCTGAAGAGCAACGACCAGGTGCTGGTCGGCATGCTGCCGGCGGCCGGTGAGGCGATGGGCCCGCTGCGCGCGCTGACCCCGGCTGCCGGCGATGTGCTGAAGGACGTCAACTTCGGCGACTTCGAGCAGTTCTCGTTCAAGGGCTGGAACAACGACACCGTGCACGGTTACGTGGTCAAGCCGCACAACTACCAGGAAGGCAAGTCCTACCCGGTGGCGTTCCTCATCCACGGTGGCCCGCAGGGCAGCTTCGGCAACGGCTGGAGCTACCGCTGGAACCCGCAGACCTACACCGGCCAGGGCTATGCCGTGGTCATGATCGACTTCCACGGTTCCACCGGCTACGGTCAGGCCTTCACCGATGCGATCAGCCAGCACTGGGGCGACCGCCCGCTGGAAGACCTGCAGAAGGGCTGGGACGCGGCGCTGAAGAAGTATTCCTTCCTCAACGGTGACAAGGCCTGCGCCCTGGGCGCCAGCTACGGCGGCTTCATGATCAACTGGATCGCGGGCAACTGGAACGGCCCGTTCAAGTGCCTGGTCAACCATGATGGCGTGTTCGACCAGCGCATGATGGGCTACGCCACCGAAGAACTGTGGTTCACCGAGTGGGAGCAGGGCGGCACGCCGTACGAGAAGGCGGCCAACTTCGAGAAGTTCAACCCGGTCAACCACGTGGCCGACTGGAAGAAGCCGATCCTGGTCATCCACGGCCAGCAGGACTTCCGCATTCCGGTCGAACAGGGCCTGGCCGCGTTCACCGCCGCCCAGCGCCAGGGCATCGAATCGAAGTTCCTGTACTTCCCGGACGAGAACCACTGGGTGCTGAAGCCGAACAACAGCATCCTCTGGCATGACACCGTCAACGCCTGGCTGAAGCAGCACATCGGCGAGTAAGCGTTACCGGCGCCGCCCTCGTGGCGGCGCTCTGCTTCTTGTAGGGCCGAGCCATGCTCGGCTGCTCTGTGCCTCCTTTTCCGCCAACAGCAGCCGAGCATGGCTCGGCTCTACATGAGCGCCTGCATGCCTTCCACTGCCCTGATCCAGAACGATATCGTCGTCTTCGGTCTGATCGCTGCCACCCTCGGTGCCGTGTTCTGGACCGCCTCGCGCGAGCAGGGCCTGTGGAAGCGCTTCTACACCTTCGTGCCGGCCCTGCTGCTGTGCTACCTCATTCCCGGCATCTACAACACCGTCGGCCTCATCGACGGGCAGAACACCACGCTCTACAATCCCATCGCACGCGACATCCTGCTGCCAGCGGCGCTGATCCTGCTGACCCTGGCGGTGGACATCAAGGGCATCCTGCGGCTGGGCCCGAAGCTGGTGCTGATGTACCTGGGGGCGTCGGCGAGCATCATGCTCGGCGCCGTGGTGGCCTTCCTGGTGATGCGCGCGATCCATCCTGACACCGTGGCCGGCGACACCTGGGCCGGCATGGCCGCGCTGGCCGGCAGCTGGATCGGGGGTGGCGCCAACATGCTGGCCATGCGCGAAGTCTTCGATGTCAACGCGACCACCTTCGGCCAGTTCGCGGTGGTCGATGTCGGTGTGGGCTATGTGTGGATGGCCGCGCTGATCTTCCTGGCCGGGCGCGCGGCGAAGATCGATGCGCGCAGTGGCGCCGATACCTCGGCCATCGATGAACTGAAGGAGCGCATCGCGCGCTTCCAGGCCGAGCACGAGCGCATTCCCAGCCTGACCGACCTGATGCTGATCGTAGCGGTGGCCTTTGGTGGCGTCGGCCTTTCGCACGCCATCGGCGCGCCGCTGGCGGCGTGGTTCAAGGCCAATGTCAGCTGGGCCTCGCAGTTCAGCCTGGATGCGCCGTTCGTGTGGGTGGTGGTGCTGTCGACCACGCTGGGCCTGAGCCTGAGCTTCACCCGCGCGCGCACCCTGGAAGGCGCCGGCGCCTCGCGCCTGGGTTCGCTGCTGCTGTACTTCCTGATCGCCTGCATCGGCATGCAGATGGACCTGCTGGCGCTGCTGGACCGCCCGTGGCTGTTCCTGCTGGGCATCATCTGGATCAGCGTGCACATCGTGCTGCTGTGGTGCCTGGGCAAGCTGCTGAAAGTGCCGTTCTTCTATTTTGCCATCGGGTCGCAGTCGAACATCGGTGGCCCGGCCTCGGCCCCGGTGGTGGCCGCGGCCTTCCATCCGGCGCTGGCACCGGTCGGCGTGCTGCTGGGTACGATGGGCTATGCCACTGGCACGTACCTGGCCTACATCGTCGGCATCACCCTGCGCGCGCTGGCCGGGCAGGGGTGATGGGGTAGTGCCGGCCGCTGGCCGGCAACCACGCGATGCTTCACCGGTTCATGAGGTTGCCGGCCAGCGGCCGGCACTACCGGTGCCTTTCACGGTGCGTCACGCCACCGGCAAGCCGCGTTCGATCAACCACGCTCTGGCGTCTTCGGCATCCTGCTCGAACCACGCCTTCGTCGACCCCAGCCGGTACGTATACCCCCACGCATCCATGTCGGCCATCAGCCGTTCGCTGCCCACGCCGGGCAGGTGGCCGGCCAGCACGATCTGCAGGTAGCAGGTAGCGTCTTCCTCGGGCACTGAATCGGTGGCATCGGTATGCACCTGCGCACGCCGCTCCGGCGGCAGCACGATCAGGTGGCAGGCTTCGTGCAGCATCGAATGCACCGGCGTGTCGTCGCGTACGTACACGTCGCTGGCGATGATGCCGGCTTCGGGTTCGCCCCAGTAGCTGCCGGGAATCGGTTCGCCGGCCGCCACGTGGTGCAGGCGCAGGTCATGCGCGGCGAGCAGGCGCTGCGCGTCGGCGAAGGCGATATCGCCGACGCGGGTGACGTTCGGTTCGGGTGCGGTGTCGGTCATGCGGGGTAACGCGGCCCCGCCCATGCAGGCACGGGCGGGGCAGGGGTGTCAGGGCTTTTCCGGGCCTTCAGGCAGCGCCACGGAGATGTCCAGCACGTCATGCTGGCCATCCTTCACCAGGTCGACCTTCACTGCGTCGACGTCGATGTTGACGTACTTCTTGATCACTTCCAGCAGTTCGCGCTGCAGCAGCGGCAGGTAGTCCGGGCCACCGCGATGGCTGCGTTCCTGCGCGATGATGATCTGCAGGCGGTTCTTCGCGGTTTCGGCGGTGGTCTTCTTCGCTTTGAGGAAATCGAACAGGCCCATGCTTACCCTCCGAACAGCTTGCTGAAGAAGCCCTTCTTCTCGACGTTGGTGAAGCGCATCGGGCGTTCTTCGCCGAGGATGCGCGCGACGGCGTCGTCGTAGGCCTGGCCGGCCGCCGATTCCACGTCCAGGATGACCGGCTCACCCTTGTTGGAGGCATTGAGCACGTCGCCCGATTCGGGGATCACGCCGATCGCCTTCAGGCCCAGCACTTCCTCCACGTCGGCGATGCTCAGCATCTCGCCGCTTTCCACGCGCACCGGGGTGTAGCGGGTCAGCAGCAGGAAGGCCGGCACGTTCTGGCCCGATTCGGCCTTGTGGGTCTTGGAGTCCAGCAGGCCGATGATGCGGTCCGAGTCGCGCACCGAGGACACTTCCGGGTTCACCACCACCACCGCGCGGTCGGCGAAGTACATTGCCAGGAAGGCGCCCTTCTCGATGCCGGCCGGCGAGTCGCAGATGATGTAGTCGAAGCCGTCGGCGGCCAGGTCCTTGAGCACCTTGCCCACCCCTTCCTGGGTCAGCGCGTCCTTGTCGCGGGTCTGCGAGGCAGCCAGCACGTACAGGTTGTCAAAGCGCTTGTCCTTGATGAGGGCCTGCTTGAGGGTGGCTTCGCCATGCACGACGTTGACGAAGTCGTACACCACGCGGCGCTCGCAACCCATGATCAGGTCGAGGTTGCGCAGGCCGACGTCGAAGTCGATCACGGCCACCTTCTTGCCGCGCCGTGCCAGGCCGCAGGCCATAGACGCTGGCACCGGACAGTGCGGTGCGCGCAGGTGCAGGCCCGGCCATC
>NZ_JBNNHG010000042.1:0-26869 GCF_050268705.1 Stenotrophomonas sp. NPDC077659
CGTAGAACGCGTTTGCCGACCAGGGAATGTCGTCGTAGCTGGTGGCCAGCGAGAGCACGCTGTGGCTGTGCAGGAACTCGACCAGCAATTCGGGAAGCGGGGTCATGGCAGCACTCCGGACCTAGAAGACGTGCGACCAGAAGGCCGAGATCGGCATCGCCAGCAGCAGAGCAGGCAACATGTTGGCGACCGGGAAGATCTTGATGCCGCAGATGCGGAAGCCGGTCGCAAGCATCAGCAGGCCGCCCACCGCCGAGAAGTCGGCAATCATCTGCGGTGACGTCAGCGGCAGGATCAGCACCGCACCGAACGCCAGGCTCAACTGGATCAGCAGCTGTGGCACCGCGATGGTGGCTACCGCATAGCCCAGCGTGGTGGCGAAGATGGCAGCGGTGAACAGATCCAGGAACGACTTGGCGATCAGGATCGAGGCGTCGCCGGTCATGCCTTCGTTCATCGAACCAAAGATGCCGGTGCCGCTGGCGCAGAACAGCACCAGGATGGCCACGAACTTTTCAAGGAATTCGTCCTGCGACAGGCCGCCGGCCTTGGCCGGCACTACCTTCTCGACCAGGGCGCGGGCGAAGCTGCCCACCTTGCCGATGCCGCGCTCCAGGAATATCAGCTCACCGATGAGGGCGCCGAGTATGCCGGCCAGCACCATCACCGGCATGTGTGCGGCGCGGTTGATCAGGATCACGCCCATCGCCATCGAAGCGACACCGAAGGTGAGCGGCATTGCAACGCGCAGCCGGTCGGGCATGCGCTGGGCCAGTGCCGCGCCGGACAGGGCGCCTACCAGCACGGCGGCGCCGTTGATGTAGGGTCCAATGATCATGCGCGTTCTCCTTCTGCCAGCAGTGCCGGCAGGGTTTCACCCCAGCGCGGCAGCACGGGATGCTCCAGCCCGAGCAGGCCGATGGCGCGTGCCGCACTGTGCGCGATCATGTCCTCGATGGTCTGCGGGCCGGCATACAGCGAAGGCACTGGCGGGAACACGATGGCGCCGTACTCGGTCACTGTGGCCATGTTGCGGATGTGGCCCAGGTGCAGCGGCGTTTCACGGGTCATCAGTACCAGCCGGCGGCGCTCCTTCAGTACCACGTCCGCCGCGCGCGTCAGCAGGCTGTCGGTGACGCCGCTGGCAATGGCACCCAGCGTGCGCATCGAGCACGGCGCTACGATCATGCCCAGCGTGCGGAAGGAGCCGCTGGCGATCGCCGCTCCCACTGCGCCAGCCGGGTAGTGCACGTCAGCCAGCGCTTCAACCTGCTCGCGGTTGAAGGCGGTTTCATGCTGCCGGGTCAGGCCGGCTGCTTTGGACATCACCAGGTGGGTCTCCACGCCCAGCTCCCGAAGGAGCTGGAGCGCTTTGACGCCATACTGGAAGCCGGTGGCACCGCTGATGCCAACAATTACTCTGGGCTTCTGCATGACGATCTCCGCTTACTTGACGAAGCCGGGGATGAAGCGGCCCACGTCCACGTCCAGGAACTGCGAACGCTGGAAGTTGGCCTTCAGCTTGTAGGGCACCGTGCAGTCGAAGATCGCCTTGCAGGTGATGCCGTGGTCGCGGATGGATGGGCTGAATGCAGGGTCCTGCGACGGATCCAGTGGATGGCAGCGGACGCCCGGAATGAAGACCGTGCTGACATCGCCCTGGTAGCGGGTGGTCATTGCCCAGATCACATCGTTCATGTCGAACAGGTCCACGTCTTCGTCCACCAGGAACACGTGCTTGAGTTCGGAGAACGCGGCGAAGGCAAGCAGGGCGGCCTGGCGCTGGCGTCCTTCATCCTGGCCGCTGCGCTTCTTCACCTGCAGCACCGCCACGTACTTGCCGGTGCCCGGCGAAGGGCAGTGCACGTTCTGCACGAAGCCGGGCAGCGCACGTTCCACCAGTTGCAGGATGCTGGCTTCGGTGGGAATGCCGGCCATGTTGGTGTGTTCGTCGCTCGGGCCGATGCAGGTCTGCAGGATCGGGTTGCGGCGGTGGGTGATGGCCTTGACCTTGATCACCGGTACTTCCAGCTTCGCTTCGCCGGTGTAGCCGGGGAATTCGGGCATGGCCTTGCCGGTGTTGGTGTTCTGGTCCTCGCGTACGCGATAGTTCGGCACCAGCTCGCCTTCGATGACGATCTCGGCATTGGCGATGGCACGTGCACCCACGGCCACACCTTCGACCAGTTCCACTGCACGCCCACGCAGGCCACCGGCAATGGACAGTTCGTCAAAGCCCAGCGGGGTCGTCGGCGGTTCGAAGCAGGCGCCGATCTCGATGGCCGGGTCCACACCGATGCTGATGGTGATGGGCAGTGCGTTGCCGGCCTGCTCGGCCTTGATGCGGAACTGGTCCAGGTGGCGGCCGGGCACGAAGTACATCGAGATTTCATCCTTGCCCTGCACGCACAGGCGGTGGATGGTGACGTCGTGTTCGCCGGTTTCAGGGTCTGCGGCATAGCACATGCCCAGCGTGAAGTACGGGCCGGCATCTTCCGGGGTGTTCTTCGGCGCGGGCAGCAGCGTGCGCAGGTCGAAGCCAGGGTCGCTGGCCAGATGCACGACCTCCTGGCACACGGCCTTTTCGCGCGGAATGACGACCGGCGCGATGGCGTTGTCCACCGAATCGCGCAGCAGGAAGCCGAGCTTTTCCTTGGGGACGCCAAACATGCGGGCCACACGCTGGCGCGAGGCCAGCAGGCCGATCAGCACGCGCACATCCGGGTAGCCCTTGACGTTGTTGAACATCATGGCCGGGCCCACGCGGGTGGGCCGCTGCACGGTGCCACCGGCGCCGACATAGCGGTACACGCCGGACAGTTCGGCTTCCGGGTCGACCGGCGTGTCGGTCTCGATGTATTCGTTGTCGTACGTCTGCAGCAGCGCCAGGGCCGAGCGCAGGTCATGCACGTCGACGTTGCTGGGAAGGGTCTTGCTCATCAGGATGTCTCCGGTGGGGGTTCGGTGTGTCGATGCCGATACTCCGCCTCCCGGGGGGCTGATGCATTGATTTGAATCAGTTCAAGTCATTGATTTATAAGGATAAAAACAAAAAAGGCGTGCCATTCCCGCACGTGCTGCGGGTATGGAACGCCTTTCATGGGAATAGCGTAATGGGCGGTGCGCGGGAAACTATGGAAAAGTGTGGCGCGCCGCCACAACCGCGCGGCTGAGCCGATCAGCCAAGCGGCCGCTCATGCGATGAAGGCAGCAGGATGCGTGCCTGCAGGCCGCCTTCGGCACGGTTGCGCAGCACCAGATGGCCGCCATGGGCCTGTACGCAGTCACGCGCGATCGCCAGGCCCAGGCCGACGCTGCTTCCGGATTCGCGGTGGCGGGCTTCATCGAGCTGGAAGAACGGCTCGAACACCCGTTCCAGCATCTCTTCGGCGATGCCGGGGCCGTCGTCGGCGATATCGATGCACACGCCATCACTGCCCTGGTCGCGCAGTGCCACGCTGACATGCTGTCCGTGGCGCAGTGCGTTGACGATCAGGTTGTCCAGCGCACGCCGCAGTGCCAGCGGACGGCACCGGTAGTGCACTGGCTGGGGTGCATCCAGTGCTACTGCGTGGCCCATGCTGCGGTGGCGCTGGCATATATCGTCGAGCAGTGCTCCCAGTTCCACCGCTGCGCTGTCCTCGCTGCGTGCGTTGTGGGTGGCGAAGCGCAGCGTCTCGTTCACCATCTGCCGCACCTCTTCCAGCGTGCGCAGCAACTCGCTGCGCTGCTCGCTGTCGGGCAGCATCGCCGTCTGCAGTTCCAGGGCGGTCAACGGCGTGCGCAGGTCGTGGCTGATGGCCGCCAGCATGCGGGTGCGCTCGTCGACAAATCGCGTGGTGCGCTCGTGCATGTCATTGAACGCGCGCGCGATCTCACGTATTTCGTCAGGCCCCTGCAGCGACAGCGGATCAATGCGCTCGCCCCGGCTCATGCGCTCGGCGGCGTCGGTGAGCGCGGTGGTGGGGCGCAGAATGCGATTGACGAAAACGTACAGAAGAATCAGTACCGGCGGAATTCCCACCAGGAGCGAAAAGCGCAGCAACTGCCAGCTTTCCCGCCACAAGGACTGTACCGGCAGCGCCTGGCGGGTGTGCAGCCAGCGGCCGTCGCCCAGCGCAAGATTGATTTCCACGCATTCCAGCCCGGTGCCGGTCTGGTCCACGGCCGGGTCCAGCAGGCGCGTGGCGTTGTCGTCGCGGCAGGGCATGCGTACCGCCACCGTGGCATCAGGCAACCGCTGGCGCAGGTCCGCCGCCAGGGTCTGCTCACGTTCGGTAGCACCCACCGCACTGGGCCGGTGGTCGATCCAGAGCTGCGCCACGTTGTTGTTGAAGGCGGCCAGCCAGGCGTCGTCACCCGTAGGTTGGCGGTGCGCAAGGCGATACGCGGTGACAGTGCGCGAGAGGGCATGGTCGCGTGCGATCGGATGCAGCACGCCGGACCGCTGCCACAGCCCCAGCGTGCCGAACAGGTGGCCCAGCACGAAGCCGCCCAGCATCAGCAGCACCAGCTGGCCGCCCAGGCTGCGCGGCAGATACCTCACGGGGCGGGCTCGTGGTGGACAGTGGCAGCCAGCAGGTAGCCGTCGCCCCAGATGGTCTTCAACAGTGTCGGATGGCGCGGGTCGTCTTCCAGCTTACGGCGCAGGCGGCTGATCTGGCTGTCAATGCTGCGATCGAAGCTGACGTTGTCGCGGCGGCTGAGATCGAGCAGATCATCGCGGCTGAGCACCTGGTTGGGGCGCTCCAGGAACGCGCAGAGCAGGCGGAACTCCATGGTGCTCAGCGGAACCTCCACGCCCAGCGGGTCGAGCAGGTGCCGGTGCAGCAGATCCAGCGACCAGCCGGCGAAGCGCAACCGTCCGGCATGCGCACGCTGCACGTTGGTGGTGCTCGCAACGGTCCGGCGCAGCACGCTGCGGATGCGCGCCACCAGCTCGTCCACGCTGAAAGGCTTGGTCACGTAGTCGTCGGCCCCCTGGTCCAGCCCGGTGATACGGTCGGCGTGCTCGGCCCTGGCGGTCAGCATGATTACCGGCGTGCCGTAGTCCTGGCCGATGTGCCGGCACAGTGAAAGGCCGTCCTCGCCAGGCAGCATGCGGTCCAGCACCACCAGGTCGAAACGGTGCTCCAGCAGGCGGGCGCGGGTCTCCACTCCATCGCTGGCAGTAGTCACCTCGAAGCCCTGGCGGCGCAGGTAGGCGGCCAGCGGGTCGCGGATCGAACGGTGGTCATCGACAACCAGCAGGTGGGTCACATCGGGCGTGCATGCAGGGGGGGAGTGCCAACGGTAGCAAGGCCCCCGCCCCGGTGTCGCCACATTTCGCCACACCTGCCGGGGGGTTGCCCTGTTACGTTCGGCAAATGGACATGTCCGGCGCTGGCTGCATTGAACCTCCATTGATCGCTGTTTCGGCCAATGATGAGCCGCTCGGGCCCATTGGGAAGGCAGAGTGCCATGGCGGTGAGGGCATGCTTCACCGCGCATTTTCGCTGTTCCTGTTCAACCGGCAGGGGCAGGTCCTGCTGCAGCAGCGCAGCGCGCTCAAGCCGCTCTGGCCGGGCTACTGGGCCAACAGCTGCTGTTCGCACCCGCGATGGGGTGAAACCCTGGCGCAGGCCGTCATCCGCCGGGTACGTGAGGAACTGGGCGTCGTGCCGACCTCGCCATTGACCTGGCACTTCAGCTTCATCTACCACGCACGGTACCTGGATGTCGGCAGCGAACACGAGCTGTGCCACGTCTTCTCTGCCCTCCTGGACGGCCCTGACCTGATGGTCGATCCGAGCGAGATCAGTGCATATCGCTGGGTTGACCGGCACGCGCTGGATGCGCTGCTGCGTGATGAGCCGGACCTGTATTCGCCGTGGCTGAAGATCGAGTGGCCGCAGCTCAGAGAACGGCTTTAGCCACTGCGTCCTTGGCGCTTCAAGCAGCGCTGCATGATCCCGGCCACCCACACTGCTGCGCAGCGCGGCCACGGTTGGCATGGCCCTCAGCCTGCCACCTTCCCCCGATCCAGCTGCCGGTACCCGATCGCCTCCGCCAGGTGCCTCGTCCCAATCCCCTCGCACCCCTCCAGATCGGCAATCGTCCTGGCCACCCGCAGAATCCGGTGCATCGCCCGCGCCGAGAGCTGCAGCCGCTCGATCGCCTGTTCCAGCAGATCCTGATCACCCTCGCTCAACCGCGTACACGCCCGCAGCGCCACCGGTGGCAGATGCGCGTTCAATCCACCCCGCGCCCGCTGCCGTGCATGCGCCGCCTCCACCCGCGCCCGCACCACGGCACTGGGCTCTCCCAGTGGCGTGCTCTCCCGCAGCTCCACCGCATCCATCCGGGCCACGCTGATGTGCAGGTCGATCCGGTCCAGCAGTGGCCCTGATACCCGAGCACGGTAGCGGATGATGCGCTCATTGGTACACAGGCAGCGGTTGCTGCGGTCCCCCGCCCACCCACACGGGCAGGGGTTCATCGCCGCCACCAGCTGGAAGCGCGCTGGGTACTGCACGCTGCGCGCGGCACGCGCAATGCGGATGTGCCCGGATTCCAACGGCTCACGCAGCGTCTCCAAGGCGCTTCGATTCCATTCCGGAAGTTCGTCCAGGAACAGCACGCCGTGGTGCGCCAGGGAAATCTCGCCGGGGCAGGGTGGATTTCCGCCACCCACCAGCGCCGCCGCGCTTGCACTGTGGTGCGGCGCTCTGAAGGGGCGCTGCCGCCAGCGCTGCGGGTCCAGCCCTTCGCCACTCACTGACGCAATCGCGGCCAACTGAAGTGCCTCGCTCTCCCCGATGCCCGGCAGCAGGCCGGGCAGGCGCGAGGCCAGCAGCGTCTTGCCGCAGCCCGGGCTGCCGATCAGCAGCAGATGGTGGCTTCCAGCTGCGGCTACTTCCAACGCGCGCCGTGCATGCGCCTGCCCGCGCACATCGGCCAGATCAGGCAGTGGCAGCGGCGTGGCATCCACGCGCTCCACCGGCGGCAGCAGGCGCGGGTTGCCCAGGCCTGCGCAGCATTCCAGCAGGGTCCGGGCCACACGCACGTCGGCGTGCTCAGCCAATGCGGCCTCGGCGGCGTTGCCCGGAGGCACCACCAGGATGCGCCCGGCCTCAGCGGCGGCAATCGCGGCCGGCAGCGCGCCGCACACTGGCCTGAGTTCACCGGTCAGGCCCAGCTCGCCCAGAAACTCGTAACCCAGCAGCGACTGCGGTTCGATCTGGCTGCTGGCGGCGAGGATGCCCAGCGCAATGGCCAGATCGTAGCGGCCGCCTTCCTTGGGCAGGTCGGCCGGGGCCAGGTTCAGAGTAATGCGCCGCTGCGGGAAATCGAAACGCGCGCACAGCAGGGCGGCACGCACGCGCTCGCGCGATTCGCGCACGCTGGCTTCGGCCAAGCCGACAATCTGGGTGACCGGCAGGCCGCCGGACAGATGCACTTCCACCCGCACCAGCGGGGCATCGACCCCGGCGCGGGCACGGCTGTAGACCAGCGCCAGGCTCATAAGTGGTTTCCTGCGGAGGGCGCTTGATGGTGCGGCAGCAGCGCGGCCGGCCGCCATCAGGCTTTGCAGGGAATGCGGCTAGGGAGACCGGCCAGCTGGCAATCAGAACCACGCGCGGCTGCCTGCATCCTCGCAATGCCATTATCCTTTCAGCGATTGATGTGCGTAGGTTCTTTCACTCCCCTTTTCTCTTGAAACCGATAGGCCCCATGAAGACCCGTACCCCCTGCTTGTTGCGCGCGCGCTGCTGACGTCGGAGGTTTCTTCCCACGCTGCGGCCCCCGCCGTGGACTATGTCTCCAAGGCATTCCGCGATGGCTATTTCGTTCCGCGCGTCTACGATGGGAGCAAGATCATCCAGCGTTACGGTGCGGGTGACAAAACCTTTGCCATGGGCCAGATCCAGCGCCGCTACGCTGATCCCGCCACGGGCCTGGAAGTGATGGTGATCGCCAATGCCGATGGCGGCGCCGAACACCGCACCGTTGATGTGATCCGCGTGTCGTCCATCACCACCGGCGCTGTGCCGTCGGGCAAGACCGAAAGCCTGCGTGGGGTGACGCTGAAAGGTATTGCCATCGGCGACCCGGCCGCCAAGGCCCTGGCTGAAGCCTGTAAAGAGGGTGAAGCGGAAGCCGAGCGGCTGAAGCTGAGTTCTGTCGCCGTTGAATGCGTGTGCAAGTACGCCGAAGACCTGTTGAACCTCTGCTACTACACCAGGGATGGGAAGGTGGTGGCGATGGACGTGGGTGTGAGCGACTGTGGCACGTGCCATGGCCTGGCGGTGCGGTACCTGCTCACAGCTTGATTGGATGATTCCAGTAGCAGACTGCCATCGCCGGCCCATAACGCGCGACCAGCGCATCTACTGCCTCCTGGCTGCGTGGGCCGTCGTTGCTGGCCACGGGTGCGCCAATACCGGCCAATACCGCATCAGAGAGCTGGATCAGCGTGATCGTTCGGTCGGTAGGGCAATGCCGCATGACGATCAGATTGGGCTGGTTTAGGGACACCCTGATCAATCCTCGCTGAGTCGTGGGTTTTCAGCGCCGGAGTCATCCGCGGCCATCAGACGCAGCGGATGGCCATGTTTTCCGCGTTCGAAGTGCCCTTGCGGGCACCTCGAGGCGGAGTTACCCCTGTGTCGGCAACAGCTGCCGGCGCACCATCCACAGGTTGGGCAGCGCGAACAAGGTGAGCACCTGTGCGGTGTTCTTGGCCAGGCCGTGATAGCGCACCTTGGTGTAGCCGAACTGCCGCTTGATCACCTGGAACGGATGCTCGACCTTCGCGCGCAGACTGGTCTTGCAGCGCTCCCAGCGCTCAACCTGTTCACGCTCACGCGCGCTGCCAATGGCCTTGACCTTCGAGCGCTTGGCGGCGATGAAAAACGTGGCGCTGCAGTCGGACAGCTCAGTGCGCTTGTCCGCGCCGGTGTAGCCGCTGTCGCCGAACACGCAGTCTTCCTTGCCGTACAGCAGCTCATGGGTGGCTCCTCAACACGTGCCGCCATTGTCTATCAAGCTGCCGGCCAGCGGCCGGCACTACCGGGGAATTGTTCAGAGCATCCCTAAGGGCTCGCCTGGTGCTACTGCAGTAGCCAACGATGGCCATTGAGGGGCTCTAAGCCCTCTATACAGGTCCGGATCAAGATGATTCGCCCCAGACGTAATTCGCTACTCGCAATCGACGCCCGCTTTCGGCCAGAAGCGGACTGTGGCCGATCTGGCCTGCTGGTCATCTTCGGCTCAGTGCCTGCGGTGCTCGTGATTTCTACTTCACCGACGTTCGGAATCAAGAGCAACGAACCCCCAAGCTAGCCGGCCAGATACTCGTCCCTCGCCAAGTGACGCAAGTGCGATAGAACCCTCGCGCAGCGGCAGGCTCAACAAAGGCTGGAGCGTTGAGCGGAGCTCGGCAGTGGGTTGCCGGCACCTGAATGCCTGTGCTAGAAGTTGAATAGTGGCAGTCAGCAGTAGCGACGGAGCGATGGTCTGATCTCGCTCCGAAATGGATCTTCGCTTTCTGAAAAGGAGGTTGTGCCGTGTCTGTGGATGAGCATCTTGCTCCTCGTACAATCACGATGATCACGACGTATGGCTGCACTGCGGAATGCCGACAGTGCTGCTTCGAGTCGAGCCCCCGCGTGAAAGGGCGCCTGTCCCTTGAAGAGATGACTAAGTCAATCTCTGATGCGAAGCACAATTTTCCTTCTCTGCTGGTTGCTGTTTTCAGCGGTGGAGAAGCCACTATGCTCAAGGCTGACCTTACCGCCGCCATTGCACATGCGACCAAGGAGGGTCTTTCGACACGGATCGTTAGTAACGGATCGTGGGGCAAAACAATGGCAAGCGCCCGCAAGAAAGTAGCCGAACTGGCTGGCGCAGGACTCAAGGAACTGAATCAGCAGTGGGTTCCTGCCAGGAGCATCATGCATTGCGCAGTTGCTGCTGCTGAGCATGGCGCACAGGGGGCCGCACGCTTCATGTTGCCCATCTCCAGGGCCGGCGTTCCAGTTGAAGGCTGGCTGGAGTACTCAAGGTTCAGTGCCTTGATTGAGGATCTGCTGAAGGATCGGGCTGCCAGTACGGCGTTCAACCAGGATCCTGCTGGCTATCTGAAGAGTCGAGGCATGGACGGCTCGGAGCTGGTCAAGGGTGATGCAAACGTTGCGCTGTTGATTGCAATGTCCCAGCCTGAGGTTAAGCAGGCGGTATTGGACAAGGACTACAGGGCGGTTATCTCCTATCTGCAGGCAGCTGGCACGTTCTCGCCAGTGTCTACTGATGCCCTGACGCAGAGAGTTGGCCACGTCATCCAACACAACCGGGATGCGATCACCAGCGGCCTCAAGTTGGCTCCAGGCACCAAACTGGATCTCAAGACCTACAAGGAATTGCTCGCAAGTTCCACCGGTGGCGCCACGCCTTTGGATGCAGCTGCCTTAGCTGCCATCGGAGACAACAACGACGCCTCGCTGATTCTCGGTGCTTTCGCTCTTGTCGTTGCTGCCGTCGGTGCTGCTGTGGGTGTGCACTCAGTCGTGGTTGCCTTCACTTGGTTGGCAATCGTATCCAGCGTGACGGTTGAAGGTGACGGCGACGAGGATGAAAAGAGTCGCTCTGCGCGAGCATATGGCGGCCTGCTGCAGAGCTCAGATCCTGGCGCCCAACAGAACATCGAGGTTGCCGGCCGACTTGCTCAACTCACTGGCTCACCTCGCGTCTTCGAGTTGACCAAGGATGAGCTGGCCAAGGCAGAGCTGGGCGCGTTCTTCGCAGCGATGAAAGAGCATAGATTGCTGGACTACGATGAGGCAGAGCTCCCAGATCTCGTAGAAGCTACGCTTGGGTTCACCGAGAAATCGGTTGGAATTAGCTAGGAGGAATGGACGTATGCAATGCACCATTCCCGTGTCTCTGTTCAACCGCGGCATGCTCTTTCAAGAGCTTGCCCCGGCGGCGATCCTCTTCATCTGTGCCGTAGGCCTTGCATTCTATGGCGGCTTGGAGCCCAGAAAGAAGCTGATTGCTATCGTCATCCTCTGCGTTGTCGCAAGCGCGACCTCGGCCTCTACAGCGATGCTGGCACTGCGTTCGAAGATCGTCATCAACGGCGCCACTGCTACCTTGCATGCGGGCTTCTGGAAGGCCGAGTTGCCCGCGGCCCAGTTAGCGCATGTGCGTCCAACCGACCAAATTGGTGATTCGCTAAGGAAGCGCAAGAATGGTATGAGCTCGCGCGGTGTCAACGCCGGCTGGTTCGAGGATCCGAACGGCAAGCGCGTGTTCGCTTTGTCCGCTGGGCGTACCCCCGTTCTCCTAACCACCAGCAGCGGTATCAGCCTGGTTCTGGACCAGTCGACAGCCGATGAGATTGCTCAGTGTGGTCGCAGTGAATCCAGTCGCTAGCGAGCACGATAGTGATACGGCGGAGCGTGGACGCCCCGCGGCCACCAGTGATGAGGTTCGTGTCACAGAGCGGAGTGCTTACGGCACGGAGGCGGTTGTTGCTAAAGGCCTTGGGATCAACATCAGCAAGGATGAACAGGCCAAGGAGGGGGCTGTTGCAAACTGGGAAGCGTGTCAGCCCAAGACCGAGAAGGATAAATGACTATGAAATCAGCGTCATTAGTGCCCATGCTGGGCCTGCTGCTATCTGCATGTGCCAGTGGGGGGGCGACAACCGTAAAAGACGATCCTCATGATGAAGTGCTGTGTGCCATCGCCAAGAATCCCGGCGAATATGATCGGGACGAGGTCGTGTTGTCAGCTCGATATGTAACGGATAACCGCCACGAAGAGGTACTGCGCACCTCCCGCTGCAGCGATGGCGCACGGATCCTCGATATCGGCAAGCATGGGGCCGCCAGTTCGGTCGCACGTTTTTACGCCGAACAGAAGCGCATATGCCTGGAGCGTAACAGTCCTGGCCTGTGCAATATCTCTGCCAGCGTGCGGGTGTCCGGGCGGATTCGGCTGACGCAGGATCGTGCCGTGTTCGATCTCGAGGACGTAAGGCACTTCGCGTTTGACGATGAGCGGTAGTCTGCTTTTCGCCTCGCTGTCTGGCGAGAGTGGCGTCAACTCAATCTGATGTCGAGCGCCCTTCCAGCTCAAGCACGGTCGCTTCCAGCGCATCCAGTTTCTCGCGCGTCTTCAACAGCACCGCACGCTGCACTTCAAATTCCTCGCGCGTCACCAGGTCCAGCTTGGCCAGGCCGGCCTGCAGCGCGGTCTTGAAGGTGGCTTGCAGTTCCTCACGCGACTCGCGCAGGCCTGGCGGGACCAGGTCGCTCAGGCGGCGGGCAAGGTCATCGAGGTGATTCAGGTCGATCATGAGGTACTCCGTGGCCCGGCAGGCCGTTCTGCGCACAAGGATACTGCCGCCCCGCGCCCACGCACAGGCGGCGGTGGTTTCACGCCGGCCGCGTTCAGGCGCTATCCTCCACGCCGAATACAGGAGATCGACGATGAAGATGGTCATGGCGGTGATCAAGCCGTTCAAGCTCGATGATGTGCGCGAAGCGCTGGCCGAGCGTGGGGTTACCGGTATTACGGTGACGGAAGTGAAGGGCTTCGGTCGCCAGAAGGGCCATACCGAGCTGTACCGCGGCGCCGAATACGTGGTCGACTTCCTGCCGAAGGTGAAGCTGGAAGTGGCGGTGACCAACGACCAGGTGGAACTGGTGGTGGAAGCGATCGTGAAGGCGGCGGGCACCGGCAAGATTGGCGACGGCAAGGTGTTCGTCTACGACCTGGGCAGCGTGGTACGTATTCGTACCGGAGAGCTGGACGCGGACGCGCTGTAAGCGCGCCGACGAGCGTGGGAACACGATGGGGTAGAGTCGACCGTTGGTCGACCACCGCGCGAAGCGCGGGTATTCCATGCGCGGGGCGGCGGGTAGAGTCGACCGTTGGTCGACTGTCGCGCGAAGCGCGGGGATTTCGGCCGCGCATGGTAACGGCAGTCGACCAACGGTCGACTCTACCGCTTGGCCCACTTGTAGAACCGCTTCCATCCCTGGCGCACGGCGGCCACCCAACCCGGGTCGGCTACCAGCGCAGCCTGCGCGGCGCTCGGCGCCTGGCCGGTCACGCGCTGGCGGATCTTCAGCAGGTTCTTCATGTCGCTGCGGCGCAGCTGGCGGCTGATCGGGTTGCGGCGCAGCCAGCGCGGGGCGCGCCAGGCCGAGGTGAAGTCCAGCAGCACTGGCACGCCACCGCTCACCACCACGTTGGTGCCGTGCAGGTCGTTGTGGGTGATGCCGGCCGCGTGCAGGCGGCTGAGGGCGTGCTGCAGCTGGTCAAACACTTCATTGCCCACAGCCTGCGCCGTGCTCAGCGTCTGGCCGGGGATGAATTCCATGCCAAGGGCGAGGCCACCGAGGGTGCCGAGCAGGGCCGGGGCATGCTTCCAGCCGCCCAGACGCTGCAGGATGCGCGCTTCGCGGCGCACCATCAGGCGGGCGATCAGTGAAACCGGGGTGCCGCGGTAGCGGGAATAGTCCTTCACCACTGCCGGAAGGCCGTCCAGGCAGGTGCGGTAGACATCGGGGGCAAGGAAGCGGTCGCCGCGCTTGAGCAGCAGCGGTGCCACGGCATCATCGCCGCAGGACGGGGAGGAGGAAACAGAGGACGTCATGGCAGGGTCTCGGACGACCCGGTGGGTGGCGCTGGAGCGTCAAGCGAACCGGTACGACTGGGGGGGGAGCTAAATTTTCGTTAAGCCAATTTTAGTACCGGCAAGTTTGCTAATCCATGGTTTGTCGGAGAAATGTCGGGGTCGTGGCTGGAACAGTTCGTCACGCCTGATCGGACAATTCCGTCTCACTTTATAAAAAAACATTGAAAATCAAGCGGCTGTATTCGCGCCAGGTGCTCCCTGCAACGGCGTGCTGCCTCTGACGCACGTCCAGCTTGACCCCGAAGCATCGGCTGCCGACCATAAGCTGTTAAACCGCGACATCGGCGGCCGCCCCCCCACCCGGCACGTCACCGTCCCCTGCCGCGTCCCACCTGGTGCAGGCCGCGCGGCCGCATCGCCCGTTTCCCTGTCCGGCACCTGCTGGAGGAAAGTGTTTTGATCATCAAGATTGTCCTGGCAGCGCTGTTCGTGGCCTGCGTGCTGTACATCCATTACCGCGGCAAGGTCCGCGCACGCTGGTCGCGCCAGTTGCTGGACCACTCCAGTTTCATGGCCCCGATCAACGTCATCATGTACCTGTTCTCGAAGGTGCCCACCACCCCGTTCCTGGACCCGGGCAAGGAGTTCCCGCAACTGGAACCGCTGCGCCAGAACTGGCAGGTGATCCGCGACGAGGCGCTGGCCCTGCGCGATGCGCAGAAGATTGCGGCCTCCAGCAGCTACAACGATGCCGGCTTCAATTCGTTCTTCCGCCGTGGCTGGAAGCGCTTCTACCTGAAGTGGTATGGCCCGTCGCACCCGTCGGCCAAGGCCATGTGCCCGAAGACCGTGGCGCTGATCGAATCGATTCCCGATGTGCGGGCGGCGATGTTCGCGCAGCTGCCGCCAGGCAGCGAACTGCGCCCGCACCGCGATCCGTTCGCCGGTTCGCTGCGCCTGCACCTGGGCCTGAGCACACCCAACGACGAAGGCTGCTACATCGTGGTGGACGGGGTGAAGAAAAGCTGGCGCGATGGCGAGTGGATGATGTTCGACGAGACCTACATCCACCACGCGCACAACCAAACCGACCAGGACCGCGTGATCCTGTTCTGCGATATCGCCCGCCCGCTGCGCTTTGGCCTGCCGGGGCTGTTCAACCGCGCGGTGGCGGCCACGCTGCTGGCCGGTGGTGCATCGCCGAACCTGCCGGGTGACCCGACCGGGGGCGTCAACAAGGCCTTCGGCGGCCTGTACAAGGTACGCCTGAAGGCCAAGGCCCTGCGCGAGCGCAGCGTGGTGGCCTACCAGCTGATCAAGTGGGGCTTGGTGGTGGCGGTGATTGCGGGTATCTGGGCGATCTGATTGAACGGTCGCCGGGCCCGCGCGGTCCGTTGTAGAGCCGAGCCCGTGCTCGGCCGCACTTCGCGCAGAAGCAGCCGAGCATGGGCTCGGCTCTACAGAAAGCAAAAAACCCGCGCTGGCGACAGCGCGGGTTTTTCTTTATTTCTCTTTACTTCAACGCCGCCTGCACGAACGGCGGGGTCACCAGCACGCCGGTGTGCAGCGCGGCGGTGTAGTACAGGGTGTTGAAGCTCTTGGCTGCCGAGTCAGCCTGGCGGAAGTCGAAACCGCTCTCGCCCTTGCGCGCCATGGTCACGCTCCACCAGCCGGTGGGGTAGCACGGCTGCGGGAACGGCAGGGTCTTGAACGAACCGAAGCCGGCCTTGCCCATTTCGGCGCGCATCTCGTTGATCAGCTCCAGCTGCATCAGCGGCGATTCGGACAGCTGCACCAGGATGCCGTCGTCCTTGAGGGCCTTGAAGCAGCTCTCGTAGAACGCCTTGTTGAACAGGCCTTCACCCGGGCCGACCGGGTCGGTCGAGTCCACGATCACCACGTCCACGCTGCCGGCCGGGCAGTTGGCCATGTAGGCCACGCCGTCGTCGAACAGCAGCTCGGCGCGGGCGTCATCGTTGGAATCGCACAGTTCCGGGAAGTGCTTGCGCGCCATCACGGTGACCTGCTCGTCGATATCACACTGGGTCACGCTCTCCACGCCGGTGTGCTTGAGCACTTCGCGCAGGGTCCCGCAGTCGCCGCCGCCGATGATGACCACGCGCTTGGGGGCGGCGTGGGTGAACAGCACTGGATGGCTGATCATCTCGTGGTAGAAGAAGTTGTCCTTGCTGGTCAGCATGATGGCCCCGTCGATGGTCATCAGGTTGCCCCAGTCGGTGGTCTGGAAGATCTCGATCTTCTGGAACGGCGACTGCACCTCGTCCAGCTTGCCGGTGATGCGGTAGCCGATGGCCGAGCCGGTGCGTTCGAAGTGTTCGATGTACCAGTTGTTGCTGTCAGTCATGGAAGTAAGGTCCTGTTCGGAGGGGATGGAGCCGGGCTGACGGCGGGGTGCCTCGCTTCCGGACGGATCGGCCCGTTCAGGTTCAGGCCTGTCACGGGCGCGGGCGCGCATGATAACGAACCTGTGGGCATATAGGCGTTATCATGCCCCCCCTTTTATTACCAACAAGGCCGACTGCAATGACCGATTGGTCCCTCGACCAAGCCCGCAAGACCTACTCGATCCCGCATTGGGCGGATGGTTATTTCGATGTGGATCAGGCTGGGCACATGGTGGTGAGACCGACCGGGGCAGACGGCCCGGTGGTGTCGCTGCCCAAGGTGGTGGACGCGGCACGTGCCGGCGGCGCCAAGCTGCCGCTGCTGGTGCGCTTCCCGGACATTCTCGGCCAGCGCCTGGGCAAGCTGCAGGCGGCCTTCGCCCAGGCCCAGCAGGACTGGGACTACCCGGGTGGCTACACCGCCGTGTACCCGATCAAGGTGAACCAGCACCGCGGCGTGGCCGGCACCCTGGCCAGCCACCACGGTGAAGGCTTCGGCCTGGAAGCGGGCAGCAAGCCTGAGCTGATGGCCGTGCTGGCGCTGTCGCGCCCGGGCGGCCTGATCGTCTGCAACGGCTACAAGGATCGCGAGTACATCCGCCTGGCCCTGATCGGCCGCAAGCTGGGCCTGCAGACCTTCATCGTCATCGAGAAGCCCTCCGAGCTGAAGCTGGTGCTGGAAGAGTCCAAGGCGCTGGACGTGAAGCCGGGCCTGGGCGTGCGCATGCGCCTGGCCTCGCTGGGTGCCGGCAAGTGGCAGAACAGCGGCGGCGACAAGGCCAAGTTCGGCCTGTCGCCGCGCCAGCTGCTGGACCTGTGGAAGTCGCTGCGCGATACCGAGTACGCCGACTGCCTGAGCCTGCTGCATTTCCACATGGGTTCGCAGATCTCCAACGTGCGCGACATCGCCAACGGCATGCGCGAAGCCACCCGCTATTTCGTCGAGCTGTCACAGCTGGGCGCGAAGATCACCCACGTGGACGTGGGTGGTGGCCTGGGTGTGGATTATGAAGGCACCCGTTCGCGCAGCTTCTGCTCGATCAACTACGGGCTCAACGCGTATGCCAGCAACATCGTGCAGCCGCTGGCCAACGCCTGCGAAGCGCACGGCCTGACCCCGCCGCGCATCGTCACCGAGTGCGGCCGCGCGATGACCGCGCACCACGCGGTGCTGATCGCCAACGTCTCGGAAGTGGAGCAGGCGCAGGAAGGCCGCGTGCCGGACCAGCACGATGACGAGCCTGCGGCGATCCGCCACCTGCGTGAGATCCACGAGGAACTGGACACGCGCCCGGCGGTGGAACTGTTCCAGGAAGCGCAGCACTTCCACGCCGAAGGCCTGGCCAGCTATGCGCTGGGCCAGATCGACCTGCCGCAGCGTGCGCGCATCGACGATCTGTTCTATGCCATTGCCCACGGCGTGCGTGCGCGCCTGAGCTACGACGAAAAGAGCCACCGCCCGGCGCTGGACGAACTGAATGAGCGCCTGGTCGACAAGTATTTCGTCAACTTCAGCGTGTTCGAATCGATTCCGGATGCGTGGGCCATCGACCAGGTGTTCCCGATCGTGCCGATCGAACGCCTGAACGAGACCCCGGACCGCCGCGGCATCATTGCCGACATGACCTGCGATTCGGACGGCATGGTGAAGACCTATGTCGAGAACGAGAGCCTGGACACGTCGCTGCCGCTGCACGCGATCAAGCATGGCGAAAGCTACCGCATCGGCTTCTTCATGGTGGGCGCCTACCAGGAAATCCTGGGCGACATCCACAACCTGTTCGGCGATACCGATGCCGTGGAAGTGGTGGCCGATGCCGATGGCTACGCCATCACCCAGCAGCGCCGCGGTGATACCACCGACGTGATGCTGGATTACGTGGGCTACAAGCTGGACGACCTGCGCGCGGCCTATGCCCAGCGCGTGGCTGCGGCCGAGCTGTCGCCGGAACGTGCGCAGGCGCTGTCGGAGGCGCTGGAAGCCGGCCTGACCGGTTACACCTACCTGTCCGACGAACCGCTGGTGTGTTGTTCATGGGAACGCCGGGCATGGCCCGGCGCTGCCTGCCCTGATGGGCGCGCGCGCGATCTTCCACCTGTTCCTGCATGCCGCCGTGCCAGCCCTGCTGGCATGGCTGTTCTGGCGCAAGCGTTTTGCCTCTGCCTGGCTGTTGCTGCTGCTGGGTTGGATCATCGACCTGGACCACCTGCTGGCCGACCCGATCTACGCGCCCAACCGCTGCAGCATCGGCTTCCATCCGCTGCATACCGCGCCGGCGATTGCCGTGTATGCGGGGATGTGCGTGCCGAAGAAGACCCGGCTGGTGGGTATTGGCTTGATGATCCACATCGTGCTGGACGCCATCGACTGCTGGTGGATGCACCACCGCTGACGACGAACTGAAATGCCTGGCGAAGGGGGTAGAGTCGACGCCAACCCACCAAGGTTACCCCGCCGCTGCCGGCAACCAAACCGTTGCCCGCAACCCCGGCTGCGCGTTCTCCAGCGCCAGTCGCCCGCCGTAACTGGCGGCGATATCCCCCACAATCGCCAGGCCCAGTCCGCTGCTGCCTTCGCGCTCATCCAGGCGCACGCCACGACGGGTGACCTGTGCCAGGGCCTCGGGGGCCAGCCCCGGGCCGTCGTCGCGCACATCCACGCGCAGTTGCCCTTCGTCACTTGTCGCGCTGATCGTCACCTGCTGCCGTGCCCACCTGCCGGCGTTGTCCAGCAGGTTGCCCAGCATTTCCTCCAGGTCCGCACGGGCGCCGGCAAACTGCAGCGCCGGGTCGATGCCTTCGACCGCGAACCCAACACCGCGCTCGCCATGCACGCGGGCCATCAGCCCGCACAGGGCCTGTGCGACGGTAGCCACACCGGCACGCTGGCGATGGTCGGCTGCCAAGCCCGCCGCCAGATACCGGTCGATGCTGGCCTGCATGCGCGCGCCCTGTTCACGCAGGGCGGTACGCCACTGCGTGCCTGCACCATCGGCCTCGGCGGCCAGCACGCTCAGCGGTGTTTTCAGTGCATGGGCCAGGTCTTCGGCGCTTGTGCGTGCACGTGCCACCATGCGTTGCTGGTGCTCCAGCAGGGCGTTGAGTTCCTCACCCAATGGCACGATCTCGCTGCCCAATCCGTTGGTATCGATGCGCTGTGCCTGCCCGCGCCGCACGCGTTCCAGTTGCGTGGCCAGTCGCCGCAGCGGGCGCAGGCCGAACTGCACCTGGGTCGCCAGTACCGCCAGCCATACCGCCACCAGCACGCCCAGCGCAAGCGCGCTGCGCTGTCGGAACGCAGCGACATCGGCATCCAGGGCGCTGCGGTCGGTGGCCACCGTCACCAGATAGGTCTCGCTGGCACGCGGCAGCCGTACCTCCTGCACGCGCGCGCGCAGCGCCTGCTGCAGCGGGCCGGGCAGGTTGCGGCTCGCCCCACCGGCGCCCGTGGCCGGCAGGGTTTCATCCCACAGCGAGCGCGACTGCAGCAGCACCTGGCCGTGGCCGTTGGCGATCTGCCAGTACGCACCGGAAAACACCCGCTGGAAGCGCGCATCATTTGGTTCCTGGCGCAGTTGCAACTGGCCCTCGGGTGCGGTTTCCATCTGCGCGACCAGGGTCAGCAGATCCTGCTGCAGCTCGTGGTCCAGGCGGTCGCGCGCGCTGCGCTTGAACAGTTCGCCCAGCAGCGCGCTGGCCAGAAGCGAAACCACCAGCAGACCGAGACCACCGGCCAGCAGCAGGCGGCGGCGCAGCGAAGGTTGTCCGCTCACGGCGCGGCCAGCCGCCAGCCCTGGCCCCGCACGGTCTGGATCAGGTTGCTGCCGAGCTTGCGGCGCACGCGCCCGAGCAGCACGTCCAGCGCGTTCGAATCCGGGTCCAGGCCACCCTCGAACACCTGTTCGCCCAGGCGGTCGCGGCCGATCACCTGGCCGCTGTGATGGATGAAGCAGCTGAGCAGGCGGAATTCCTGCGGGCTGAGCGCCAGCGCCTGGCCCTCCAGTTCGAAGCGACCGGCGTTGACGTCCAGCTGCAGCGGTCCGCAGTGCAGGCGCGGGCTGGCATGGCCGTGGCTGCGGCGGATGAGCGCGCGCAGGCGCAGCACCAGTTCGTCGGCCTGGAAGGGTTTGGTGAGGTAATCATCGGCGCCGGCATCGAAGCCGGCCAGCTTGTCGTGCCAGCGCCCGCGCGCGGTCAGCACCAGCACCGGAAAACTGCGGCCGTTGCTGCGCCAGCGCTCGATCACGCTGAGGCCATCCAGCCCGGGCAGTCCAAGGTCGATGATGGCGGCCTGCAGATCCTCGATCTGGCCGATCTCTTCAGCCTGGCGGCCATCGGCCACGGTCTGCACCACGTAGCCAGCCTGTTCCAGCAGCGGCTGCAGGCGCTGCGCCAGCGCCAGATCGTCCTCGGCCAGCAGGATGCGCATCAGTCGTCCTGCTCCGTCTTCAGCAGCCTGCCGTTGCGCGCATCATAGTCCAGTTCCACCACGGCGCCGTCGGCGCGCAGGATCTCTACCTCGTACACGCCATCGTCCAGTTCCACTTCCAGCAACTGGCCGGGGTAGCGCTTGAGCGCGTCGCGCACGACGCCTTCCAGTGCGACGTAGCGGCCCTGCTGCACCGCGCGGCGCGCCACCTGCTGTTCCGGGTCCTGGCTGGGCCCGGCGGCAGTTGGCGCGCTGGCCAAGGCCAGCAGCAGGGGCAGGGCAGGAAAGGCGTTCACGGGTTGATTCGATGGAGGGGGGGAGGGAGATGGCGCGAGTGTGCCAGTGCTGGCTAACCATCGACTAACAGGGGCGGCTAAGGGCCTGTTAGTCGGCATGGGCAAGCTGATGTTGCCGGGATGGACCGGCCCCAACAGGAGACCCCCCATGCTGAAGTCCCTCGCCTTGGCCACCGTGGCCGCACTCGCCCTGGCCCCCGCCGCACAGGCTGCCCCGCTGGGCATCGCCCAAGTGGAACAGACCCTGCGCAAGGCCGGCTACACCCGGATTCACGAGATCGAGCGCGATGACGGTCTGTGGGAGGCCGACGTAAGCCGCGCCGATGGCCGTTTCAGTGAGGTCTACGTGGACCCCAGGACCGCTGAAATCTTCGATGAGCACAATGGCCGCGCACTGCTGGACACCGAGCAGGTGCTGGCCAAGGCGCAGGCACAGGGCCTGCGCGAGATCCATTCGCTGGAACGCGATGGTGCGACCTGGTCGCTGGAAGCGCGCAATGCCCGCAACCAGAAGGTGGAAGTGCGCCTGAGCGGCTATGACGGCCGCATCCTGCACAGCGAACGGGATGGCTGGCTGGATTGACCGGGCGAACGCTTTGGCAGGTGTGGATCTTGGTCGGCAGAGCGTGTCGACCAAGGTCGACACCTGCCAGGTCATTGGCGGCCGGGGGCCGGGCTTACCAGCCGTACGGCGGCGGGTAATCCCAGTAGCCCGGGCCACCGCCGTAGTAGCCACCGCCGTAGGGGCCGAAGAAGCCCGGCCCCTTGCCTTCACTGACGTGGATGTTGAGGTTGACCCCGCGGGTCTTGCCTTCATCGGTGGTGTAGTTCTTGCTGAGGTTGAGCGTGGCCGCGTTGTAGTGGCTGTTGCCGTAGCCCTTGGAATAGCCGATGCCGGTGGTGAAGCTGCCGGACACCTTGACCTTGTCATCGGTTACGTCGGCGATCTTCGCGTCGCCATGCACGCGCGGGCCGCTCTTGTCACCGTAATAGGTGCCGGGCGGGTCCTGCTGCACGGTGGGGTCGTTCAGATAGCGCATGGGGCCCTGCGGCACGGACAGGTCCAGGCCGTCGGCCTGCGGCGCGGTAGCGCCCGCGGCGGACTGGGCCAGGGCTGGCCCGGGCAGGCAGGACAGGCAGAGCAGCAGGGGCAGGGGGCGGATCATCACGACGCTCCAGCAGGCAGGGACCGCGGCAAGCGCGGCCGAACAAGCCGACGCTAACAGGCGCTGCTTGAATGATGCCTGTCGCCGGCCGGTAGCGTCGAGCCTGCCGACCAGAACGGAAGGCAAAGGAAGTCGAGCAAGCTCGACGCTACGACATCCGCTCGAACCCGAACAGCGGCTGCAGCGGATGCCGCCGCCGCTCGATCCGTGCCCGCAGCAGCCCGGCACCGATCATCGAGTAGGTGATGCCGTTGCCGCCGTAGGCCATTGCCAGGTGCACGCGCGGCCCCCACTGCGGGTGCGGGCCGAAGAACGGCAGGCCGTCGGCGGTCTCGGCGAAGGTGCCGGCCCAGGAAAAGGCCGGGGTCGGGTCCAGGTGCGGGAACCACCGATGCAGCTGCTTCATCAGCTGCTTTGCCTTGCTCTGCACCCGACGGTCGCGGCGCGCCGGGATGTCGATGGCATCGTCCAGCCCGCCCACCAGCAGCCGGCCCTCGCCGGTGGCACGCAGGTACAGGTACGGGCGTGCACTTTCCCACACCATCGTGCGCTGCAGCGGGCCCAGCACCCCGGCATCGATGGGGTCGGTGATGAAGGCGTAGCTGCTGCGGTTGCGTGCCACCTGCGGGTCGATCCAGCGTTGGTTGGCGTAGCCCATCGCGAGCACGACGTGGCGGGCGCGGATGGTCGCCCCGGCCTCGGTGTGGGCGGTGACGCCGCGCACGGTGGGGTCCAGGCTGTGCAGTACCGTGCGGTCATGCACATGGCCGCCGCGGCGGTGCACACGCCTGAGCAGGCCATAGGTGAGGCAGTAGGGATCGACCCGCGCGGCCTGGCGGGTCAGCAGCGCGCCACCCGCGTCCACACTGAAGCGCTGCTGCAGGTCGCCCGGCTGCAGCCAGCGGGCGTCCAGTCCTGCCTGACGGCGTGCGGCGCCCTCGGCCATCAGCACCGGCACGTCGCGATGGCGGCTGGCCAGATAGAGGCTGTCCATGCGCTGGAAATCGACGTTTTCCAGCCCGCGCGCCACCTCGCCCAGGGCCGGGATGGCCTCGGCGCAGGCGCGGTAGGCCCGTTCGGCGGCGTCGGCACCGTACTGGCGGGCCAGGTCCAGCAGGTGGGTGTCGATCTCGTACTGCAGCAGCGCGGTGCTGGCGGCAGTACTGCCCCAGCCGATGTCGCGCTGCTCGATCAGTGCCACCTCGTGGCCATGGGCGGACAGTTCACCAGCAATCAGCGCGCCGGTGACACCGCCGCCCACCACCAGCACATCGCAGCGCAGATCCTGCTGCAGTGGTGGGAAGGCCTGGATCAGCCCATTGCTCACGGCCCACCACGGGTAACCGCTCTTCAGGTCCATTGGGCTACCTATCGATCAGGCAGTGGGGCGGCCGGTGTGGGGAGTGTGGATCAGTTCGGACAGATCGAAGCCCTGCAGGCGCGCCGCTGCCAGATAATGTTCCTGCACGGTGGTGTCCAGCTTCGGCTCCCGCGCCAGCAGCCACAGGTACTTGCGATCCGGGCTGCCGACCAGGGCGACGCTGTAATCGGGGGCGACCTGGATGACCCAGTAGTCACCTTTGGCGAAGGGAAGCCAGCGCAGGCCCTTGGGCAGGAAGCTGACCTCCAGCCGGGCGACATCGTTGTCCACCGCGCACGCCTCGCCGGTGGCTTCCTCGACCTCGCCGTCCATGCGGCATCGGTTGGTGACGCCCACGTTGCCGTTGTCCAGCAACTGGTAGTGGGCCGACACATCGGTGCAGCCTTCCGGTTCGTGGCGCATGGGCAGGCGTGCGATTTCGAACCAGGTGCCCAGGTAGCGGGGCAGCTTGAGATCGGCGACGGTCTTCAGCGGCGGGTGGTCGGTCATGGACAGGCGCGTTGGGAATGGATCCCCACGATGCCGCCGGGCCTGCCACGGGCAGGTGAAGCCAGGGCGAGGAAGGTGTACAGGACAATGCGTCGCCGGCGCGGCATGCCCGCAGTGACCGGTGCGGCGCTATCCTTGCGCCAGCGCCGCGCGTTTTACCCATACCCGTGAAGTGGAGGTGCCGATGTTCCAGGTGATCCTGTTGAAGAGTGAATCCGTGTTTGCCCGCGAGCAGTGGCCGCAGGTGGACGATGTGGTCGATTACGAGGGCGTCAGCTACAGCCTGCGCGCCGGCCCGCGGCAGCCATTGCCGACCGACCACGACTGGCATCCCATCGCGGTGTACGCGCCGGATGAGATCAGCGAAGAGGAATTCCAGGACTGGTACGCGCTGCAGCAGCCACAGGTGGAAGAACTGCGGTTGAAGTACTGACGGCCGGGTAGAGTCGACCGTTGGTCGACTGCCTTTGGCGTAGCGCCGGACATCACGTCAGTCGAGCACGCTCGACGCGACGCGGGAATGACCAGCTGTGTCGTATAGTCGCGCGCAGGCGCGGTGGTCCGCGCGAACCGGTGTGGCTGGCTTGTTTTCCTTTTCCAGAACGATTCTGATGCGTGGTTCATCGCTGGCGCTGCTGTTGTGCGGGGCACTGCTGCTGGCTTGGCCGGTGCTGGCCCAGGATGACGACCCGACGCCGAAGCAGCAGCTGGCGAAGATCGATTCCAGCCTGAAGGAAGTCGAGCGCAAGCGCGACGCCGCCGATGCCACCGAGACGCTGGCGATGCTGTCCGAAGCCGCCTCGCAGGCGCGCCGCGAGGCTGAGGCACTGGAAAAAGCGCTGCAGCCGCAGAAGGACCAGCTGGAAGAACAGTTGACCCAGCTGGGCGCGGTGCAGGAGGGCGCTACCGAGCTGCCCGAGCTGGCAACACAACGGCGCAACCTTACCCGCCAGCGCGACGCACTGGCCTCGTCCATCGCCCAGGCCAAGGCCAGTGCCGTGCGCGCCGGTCAGCTGGCCGGCGACATTGACAAGCAGCGCACCGCGCAGCGCACCGAGGAACTGGGCCAGAAGGTCGATTCGCCGCTGTCGCCGTCGTTGTGGCGCAAGGTGGCCGACCAGCTGCCGGTGGATATCGCCCGGGTCACTCCGCTGGCCGCGCAGGGCCGCGATGCGCTGGCCGCCGCGCTGCGCAAGGAAGGCTGGGGTACACCGCTGCTGGGCCTGCTGGCCGGCCTCACCATGATGTTCCCGCTGCGCCTTTGGCTGCGTGCGTTGGGCCGGCGGTTCGCGGCCTCCGACCGCGCACCCGATGGACGCCTGCGCCGCTCCGGCCTGGCCATGTGGCTGCTGCTGGTTGGTACGCTGCTGCCGGGCTACGCGGTGGTGGTGTTCATCGCCTCGCTCAACGCCATCGGTGGCATCGCCCCGCGCCTGCAGACCGTGGCCGAGGGCGTGCAGCAGGCCACCTTCGCCGCAGCCTTCATCGCCGCGCTCAGTGCCTGCCTGCTGGTACCCACGCGGCCCTCGTGGCGCCTGTTGAACCTGGATGACACCGCCGCGCTGAAGCTGCGCAAGTACGCCTGGGGCGCGGCGGCACTGGCCTGGCTGAGCACGGTGCTGCTGGCCATCGATCGCGCCACGCGTACCAGCGACGTCACCACGGTGGCGCTGGACGGCGTGATCGCGCTGACCTACCTCGGCCTGATCATGGCGATGCTGGTGACCCTGGCACGCCTGCACCGGCGGCAGACGGCCGAAGCCGAAGCCAAGCTGGAGGCGCAGGCCGACGGCATGGGCGCGGCGGTGCCGGTGCGGCGCAGCAGCTGGCTGGTGCTGGCGCGGGTGGCGGGCAACATCGCGGTCACCGCTGCCATCATCGCCACCCTGCTGGGCTACGTGAACTTCGCCAAGTTCGTGAACCAGCAGCTGATCGGCGGCAGCATCGTGGTGATGGCGGCGATGCTGCTGTTCAAGTTCGTGGATGACCTCTGCACTTGGCTGCTCAACGCCGACAGCAAGGTCGGCCAGACCATCCTGCTGAGTACCGGCCTGAGCGTGTCGCGGCTGGAGCAGGCCGGTGTGCTGCTGTCGGCGATGCTGCGCACGCTGGTGGTGCTGATCGCGCTGCTCGCGCTGGCCGCTCCGTTCGGCAACGTCGGCACCATCGTCGAGCGCATCGCCTCGCTGGCCAACGGCATCCAGATCAACAAGGATCTGACGCTGCAGCCTGGGCGCATCCTGACCGGCGTGCTGGTGCTGCTGGTCGGCGTGGGCCTGACGCAGCTGCTGCAGCGCTGGCTGACCGACACCTACCTGCCCAAGACCGAGCTGGACCTGGGCGCGCGCAATTCGATCAGCACCATCGCCGGTTACGTCGGCATCATCCTGGTGGGCCTGTGGGCGCTGACCGCGATGGGCCTGGACATGAAGAACCTGGCGCTGCTGGCCAGCGCCTTGTCGGTGGGTATTGGTTTTGGCCTGCAGGCGATCATCCAGAACTTCGTTTCCGGCCTGATCCTGCTGGCCGAGCGCCCCGTAAAGATTGGTGACTGGGTGAAGCTGGGTGACCAGGAAGGCGACATCCGCCGCATCAACGTGCGCTCGACCGAGATCCAGGTGGGCGACAAGTCGACGTTGATCGTGCCGAATTCGGAGCTGATCACCAAGACCATCCGCAACATGACGATGGGCAACAACCAGGGCCGCATCCAGATCCAGTTCGCGGTGCCGACCAGCACCGATGTGGCGGGCCTGCGGCAGGCGCTGCTGGATGCCTATGGTGCGCACCAGGCGGTGCTGAAGCAGCCGGCACCGTCGGTGTACATCGACAGCATTGCCGGTGGCCAGATCACGTTCAACAGCTTTGCCTACGTGTCCAGCCCGCGGCAGGTGTATGGCACGCGCAGCGATCTGTACTTCAGCCTGCTGCAGATCCTGGCCGAGCGGGGCATCCCGCTGTCGACCCCGACGGACATCCACCTGGTGCGCGATACCCCGCCGGAGTAAGGGCGGGGTACTTTGCAGGGCTTGCAGCCCTGCACCTGCGGTAGTGCCGGCCGCTGGCCGGCAAC
>NZ_JBNNHG010000043.1:0-26857 GCF_050268705.1 Stenotrophomonas sp. NPDC077659
TGCAGGGTGCCTACGGCGGCCCGCTGACCAGCCGCTGGTCGGCCCGCGTGTCGGCCGTTGAACGCCTGGCGGTTGGCGTCCATCGCGAACTGGTAGCCCTTGCCGGTCCAAGCCACGTCCAGCTTCTGCACACGGGTGCCGGCCTTGCCCACTTCCCAGGCGATCTTGTCCACGCCGTTCTCGGTCCACAGACCGGTGCGGAAGCCGTACTTCGCCAGGCCCTGCACGGTCTCCGGCAGCTTCTGGTAGCCGCAGCCGTAGCCATCATTGGGCAGGATCCAGCCGCCGGGCATGTCATGGTCGCGGTACTGTTTCGCCACGCTGTCGATCACATCGGGCGTGGTGCCGGTCGGGCCATCGCTCCAGCCTTCGGGCACGGTGCCGGGCTTCTTGCGGTTGTCGCCATCGTTGTAGCAGTCGGCATCGCCGTAGGACAGCGCCCAGCGCGCGACCATGTTCGGGCGGCCGGTCAGCTGGGTATAGCGTTCGATCAGCTTGGGCAGGTCCGCGCCGACGAAGTAGTAGGCGTCGAAGCGGTCTTCGCGATGCAGCAGGGTGGCCTGGTCGGGCTGGCGCAGGTCGTAGCTGCCATCGCTCCACGTATTGCGCAGCATGCCCCAGCCTCCGCTGCTGAGCAGCATCGGCGCCGGGCTGGGGCGGTCGCCCTCTTCCCAGCCGCCGGAATAGGACACCTCCAGTTCGCGACCTTTGAACTGGTAGCGGCCGTTCTGCTGGCCGCCACCGAAGTAGCCTTCATCGGCCTGCGAGGACAGCACCTGCACACTCTGCGAGGCATCCAGGTCCAGCGGCTGCAGTTCCTGCCACAGTGCGGTCGGCTGTCCATTGTCCAGGCGCTCCAGGCGCATGCGCAGTGGCTGCCGCTGTACATGCAGGACCAGTGCATCGGTACGCACGCGGATTTCCTGCGCGTCTTCTTCCAGCTGCGCCTGCGCGTTGGCTTTGGGCTGCGGCAGCACGATCGGTGCAGCCTTGTCGCCGGCCCCGGTCAGGGTGCCCTTGCGGCCGGCCTGCACGCGGATGATGTCCGCGGCCGGCAGTTCGATGCGGATGCGCGCGCCGCTGTCGGTCTGCAGGTCCCAGCCCTGCACGCCGTCGCGGCTGTCGCTGGCGCTGACCGAACGCAGGTTGCCGACCGGCTCGGCATGGGCCGACGTGGACGCCAGCATCAATGCCGGTACCAGGGCCAGCAGCAGAGGCGAGCGACGAACGCAGTTTTCCACGCGGACTCCCAACCCGTTCACCGGGCGTTTCGAAAGCGATTGAGCCGACTCTAGGGCAGCGATTCGAAAGATGTCAACAAATTGAAAGGGAAAAGGAAGTTATATTCCGCTGAAACGAAAGTTGATGTGGTGCAGTGCTTTCTGTAATCGCTTGCATCCGCCTGTTTAGCATTGTGCGATACGGCATCGGATCGTTTCTTTCGTTTTCTTCTGTCCCTCGATCCGAGAAAAATCCAGCCCCCGCTTTCTTTCTTTTTTCTTTCGGTATTTGACATTTCGAAAGAAAACGCAGATGGTGCGCTGGCCCAACTGGAACCTCCGAATGGACGTCACCCTGCTTTCCGATGTGTCCGCCTGGCAGCGCCGGGGCGGAGCCGATACCGCTACCGAAATCGCCCAGCAGCCTGCGCTGTGGGAAGCGCTCGCCCAGGACCTGTCGCGTGCCCGCGACCGCCTGCTGGCCTTCCTCGGCGACAGCCTCAACGATCCCAACCAACGCGTGCTGTTCACCGGCGCCGGCAGCTCCGGCTTCATCGCCGAGATGGTGGCCGATGCGATCAACGCGCAGTGGCCGGCAGAGGTGCGCGTGGTGCACACCACCAGTCTGCTGACCCACCCGGGGCTGTACCTGCAGCGCAACCGCCCGACGCTGCTGGTGTCGTTCGGCCGCAGTGGTTCCAGCCCGGAAAGCATGGCGGCGGTGGACCGCGTGCGCGCTGATGTGGCCGACGCGCGCTTCCTCGACATAACCTGCAACGCCGATGGCGAACTGGCCCGCCGCGGCGCCGGCCGTGCCGACACCTGCACCCTGCTGATGCCCTCGGCCAGCTGCGACCGCGCCTTCGCCATGACCAGCAGCCTGACCTGCATGCTGCTGGCGGCGCTGACCGTGTTTGATCGCTCGCCGTGGGATGCGCGCGTGGCGCGCCTGAAGGAGATCGCCGCGCTGGCCCGTGAAGGCCTGGCGCAGTGGGATGCACCGGTGGCAGTGCTGGCGCTGCGCCCGTTCAACCGCATCATCTACCTCGGCAGCGGCCCGCTGGAGGCGCTGGCGCGCGAGTGCGCGCTGAAGGTGCTGGAGCTGACCGCCGGCCGCGTGCTGGCGCTGGCCAACACACCACTGGGCTTCCGTCATGGCCCCAAGTCGACGCTGGATGGCAACACCCTGGTGGTGGTACTGCGCAGCGTGCAGCCGCTGGCGCGCCGTTACGAACAGGATCTGCTGGAAGAACTGCGCCGCGATGGCGTGGCCGGCCAGGTGCTGGCGATCGGCCCGCATTCGGATATCGGTGCCGATGACGAGTACACCCTCCGTGTGCCGGTGTTTGAACCGGCCCTCGATGACCCGTGGCTGGCGCCGGTATGGCTGGGCTTTGCGCAGCTGTTCGCACTGCAGCGTTCGGCCGCTCTCGGCCTGACCCCGGACAATCCGTTCCCGGACGGCACCGTCAACCGCGTCGTCCAGGGCGTCACCATCCATCATGGCTGAGCTGATCGCCCACGCCTGCTACGGCATCGACATCGGCGGCACCAAGATCGAGCTGGTGGCGTGCGATGCGGCGATGCAGGTGACCTGGCGCCGCCGCGTGGCCACGCCACAGGGCGACTACGCCGGCTTCCTGCAGGCCGTGGTGGCGCTGGTGGCCGAGGCCGATGCCGCGCTGGGGCACCGTGACGCCGCCATCGGCATCGCCCTGCCCGGCGTGCGCGACCGGCGCAGTGGCCGCCAGCTCAGCGCGAATGTGCCGGCGCTGACCGGCCAGTGCGTGGCGCAGGATCTGCAGGCACGCCTGCAGCGGCCGCTGCATTTCGGCAATGACCTGCAGTGCTTTGCGCTGTCCGAAGCGCACGGGGGCGCCGCCGAGGGCTACCCGAGCATGTTCGGCGCCATCCTCGGCACCGGTGCCGGCGGTGGCTTCTGCCTGCAGGGCCGCCTGCTGACCGGCTTCAACGGCCTGGCCGGCGAATGGGGCCACTGGAGCGTGCCCGGCCACCTGCTGCAGCGCCACGGCCTGCCCCTGCTGGACTGCGGCTGCGGCCTGCTGGGCTGCGTGGAGCGCTACGTGTCCGGCAGCGGCGTGGCGATGATCGAACGCCATCTCGGCGGCAGCGCGCGCGATGCCAGCGCCGTGATCGCCCTGGCCGAGGCCGGCGATGTGCGTGCCCGGCAGGCGCTGGACATCCACCGCGACCTGCTGGGCCACAGCCTGGCCGCGGTGGTGCTGGCGCTGGACCCGCACGTGATCGTGCTCGGCGGTGGCCTGTCGCAGCATGCGCCGCTGTACCAGCAACTGCCGGCCGCCATCGCCGCGCATCTGTTCAACGGCGTGCAGGTACCGCCCATCGTGCCGCCGCGCTTCGGCGATGCCGGTGGTGCACGCGGTGCCGCCCTGCTGGCCTGCCAGCCCTCGTTTTCCTGATCGACCGGAGCCTGACCATGTCCCCGCTGCAGACCCTGCTTGCTTCCCACCGCGCCGGTGCCAACGTCGGCCTGTACAGCGTCTGCTGCAGCAACGAACAGGTGCTGCGCGCGGCCATGCACGTGGCGCTGGCGCACGACACCACACTGTTGATCGAGGCGACCTCCAACCAGGTCGACCAGTTCGGCGGCTACACCGGCATGACCCCGCCGCAGTACCGCGACTACGTCGGCGCGCTGGCCGATGAAGAAGGCTTCCCGCGTGAGCGGCTGATCCTCGGTGGCGACCACCTCGGTCCCAACGCCTGGCAGAAGCGCCCCGCCGCCGAAGCGATGAGCCACGCGCGCGTGCTGATCGAGGCCTACGTAGCCGCCGGTTTTCACAAGATCCACCTGGACTGCAGCATGTCCTGCGCCGATGACCCGGTGCCGCTGCCCGATGCCATCGTCGCCGCGCGTTCGGCCGAGCTGGCCGGGATCGCCGAACGCACCGCCGCCGAACACGGCCTGCCGCCGCCGGTCTATGTCATCGGTACTGAAGTGCCGGTACCCGGTGGTGAAGCCTCGCTGGCCGGCGGCCTGCAGGTGACCACGCCGGCCGCCGCCGCGCAGACCCTGGCCATCCACCAGCAGGCGTTCGACACACCGTCGCTGCACGATGCCTGGCAGCGGGTGATCGCGATGGTGGTGCAGCCGGGCGTGGACTTCGACCACAGCAGCGTGCACGAGTACGACCCCGTTGCCGCGAGCGAACTCGCCGATTTCCTCGAACAGCAGCCGCGCATCGTGTTCGAAGCGCATTCCACCGACTACCAGCGCGAAAGCGGCCTGCATGCCCTGGTACGCGACCACTTCGCCATCCTCAAGGTGGGTCCGGCAGCGACGTTCGCCTATCGCGAAGCGCTGTTCGCCCTGGCCGCCATCGAAGCCGAACTGCTGCCGGACGCGCAATGCTCGCGCCTGCCGCAGGTGCTGGACGAGGTGATGCAGGCGCAGCCGAAGTACTGGCAGCCTTACTATCAGGGCGACGCGGACGAACTGCGCCTGCTGCGCAGCTTCTCCTTCAGCGACCGCTGCCGCTACTACTGGGGTGAGCCCGCGCTGGTGCAGGCGGTGCAGACCCTGTTCGCCAACCTGGAACAGCACGCGCCGCCGCTGGTGCTGCTCAGCCAGTACCTGCCCGAACAGTACCGCGCCGTCCGCGAGGGCAGCCTGGCCAATACGCCCAGCGCGCTGGTCCAGCACCGCATCGGCCAGTGCCTGGGCGAATACGCCCGCGCCTGCAGTGCCAACCAGGCCGGCAGCCGCACGCAGAACGCACGTTCGGCTGCCTCCGTTCCTGCGAACGGCTAATCTCTACCGTTCCCGACGACACCGAGAGATGGCCATGCGCAACACCCGCTCCCGCCGGCAACAGATCCTGCAACTGCTGATCGAGCAGGGCGCGGTGCAGGTGGCCGATCTGGTTGCGCGCTTCGGCGTGTCTGCGGTGACCATCCGTGCCGATCTCACCCACTTCGAGGCGCAGGGCCTGGCCACCCGCACCCACGGCGGTGCCACCTTGGTGCGCACGCCGCCGCAGGAACAGGACATCCACGAGAAGGATGCGCTGAACCTGCCGCTGAAGGAGTCCATTGGTACGGCTGCCGCGCGGCTGGTGCAGGCCGGTGACAACATCATCATCGACTCCGGCTCCACCACCATGACTCTGGCCCGGCACCTGCGCGGCCACCGCGACGTAACGGTGATGACCAACGGCCTGAACATCGCCTGGGAACTGGCCAACGCGCCGGGCATCACCGTACTGCTGACCGGCGGCCTGCTGCGCCAGCAGTCGCTCTCGCTGCAGGGCAGCCAGGCCGAAGCCAGCCTCACCTCCTACAGCTTCGACACCCTGTTCCTGGGCGTGGACGGCCTGGATCTGCAGTTCGGCCTGACCACCCACGATGAAGCCGAAGCCCGCCTCAACCATCGCATGGTCGAGCGCGCGCGCCGCATCGTGGTGCTCACCGACGCCTCCAAGTTCGGCCGCGTCAGCCTGCACCGCATCGCCCGCCTGGACCAGATCCACGCCATCATCACCGATGCCGGCATTGACGATGCCACCCGCGAAGGGCTGCAACGGCTGGGCATCGAAGTGATCATCGCCGAGACACCGCCATGACCGACACCCGGAGCCTGCACGGCCGCATCCTCACCCCGCTGGGCTGGCGCCGTGGCCACGTCCAGTTTGATTCGCACATCCGCCAGTTGCAGGTGGATGACCACAGCGGCGCTGACGACCTGCAGCTGCCGGTGATCCTGCCCGGCTTCATCGACCTGCACGTGCATGGCGCCGCCGGCGTGGATCTGATGCAGGGCGGCGACGTGGCACGCACCATCGCCCGCACCCATCTGCGCTTCGGTACCACCACCCTGCTGGCGACCACCATGACCGCCGGCCTCGACGAAATCGAACATGCGCTGCAGGGCGTGGCCGCAACCATGGCGGCACCGGACGCTGAGGCCGCGACCATCGCCGGCGTGCATCTGGAGGGTCCCTTCATCAGCCCGCAGCGGCTGGGTGCGCAGCCCAACCGCACCATCGAGGCAACGCTGGCGCTGGTGCACCAGCTGCACGCGCTGGCGCCGATCCGGGTGATCACGCTGGCGCCGGAGATCGGCGAGCACACCGCCTTGATTCCCGCGCTGGCGGCCATGGGCATCCGCGTGCAGCTCGGCCACAGTGCCGGCACCTACGAAGAAGGCGTGGCCGCACTGCAGGCCGGTGCGTCCGGCTTCACCCACCTGTTCAATGGCATGACCGGCGTGGACCACTACCGCCCGGGCATTGCCGCGACGGCGCTGGCGCATGCGCAGTACGCCGAGATCATTCCCGACCTGCAGCACATCCACCCCGGTGTGATCCGCCTGGCCGCGCGCGCGATTCCGCGCCTGTACGCGGTGACCGACGCCACCGCCGCCACCGGCATGCCCGATGGCGAATACGCGCTGGGCGAGCAGCGCGTGCACAAGTGCGGCGGCTGCGTGCGCCTGGCCAGCGGTTCGTTGGCGGGCAGCGCGCTGACCATGGACCAGGCGTTGCGCAACCTGGTGCAGGTGGGCCTGGATCTGGCAGATGCCTCGCAGCGCGTTTCCACCTTCCCCGCCGCCTATCTCGGCCTGGAGGATCGCGGCCGCGTCGCGCCCGACGCCCGCGCCGACCTGGTGGTGATGGATGCCGGGCTGCGTCTTCAGCAGGTGGTCATCGGCGGGCAGGTGGTCGATTTGTAGAGTCGAGCCATGCTCGACTCACCGCGCATGGCGCGGCAAAGCAGTCGAGCATGGCTCGACTCTACAGAAGCAATCCGCACTGAAACGCCTCCTGGGAACCTGTCGATGACTGCACGCACTACCCCGCGCTGGCCCGTCCGCTACCTGCTCTTCATCGGTGGCCTGGGTGGCCTGCTGTACGGCATCGACATCGGCATCATCGCCGGTGCCCTGCCCTACCTGGAAGCTACTGCCAGCCACGCCTGGCAGCTCAGCAGCCAGCAGCTGGGTTTCGTCGTGGCGGCGGTGCTGCTGGGCAGCGTGCTGTCCTCGCTGTTCGCCGGCATGGTGGCCGACCTGATCGGCCGCCGCGGCGCGATGCTGCTGGCCGGCCTGCTGTTCACCGCCTCCATCCCGATCATGGCGCTGGCTTCGGGCTACACGCCGCTGCTGCTGGGCCGCCTGCTGCAAGGCATCAGCGGCGGGTTGATCGGCGTGGTGGTGCCGCTGTATCTGGCCGAGGTCCTCACGCCCGAGCGACGCGGTCGCGGTGCAGCGATGTTCCAACTGCTGCTGACCATCGGTCTGGTGCTGGCCGCACTCATCGGCCTCTACCAGGCGCATGCCGTGGATGCTGCTGCCGAGGCCGTGCATTCGCTGCCGCAGGCGCAACAGGCACAGGCGCTGTTTGCAGTGAAGGACCATGCGTGGCGCACCATCTTCTGGAGCTGCCTGGCACCGGGCCTGCTGTTCTGCGCGGGCATCTTCTGGCTGACCGAATCGCCGCGTTGGCTGGTGCGTCGGGGCCGCATGGACGATGCGCGCCGCAGCCTGCAGCGCGTGCTGCCTGCTGGCGATGTCGAACCCACGCTGGCACAGATCCAGGCACCCGAATCGCGCAGCCGCGAAGGCCGCCGCGATCCGCTTCTGAGCCGGCGCTACGTGGTGCCGTTCCTGCTGGCCTGCGTGGTGCTGGCCTGCACCCAGGCCACCGGCATCAACTCGGTGCTGGCCTACGCGGTCAACATCCTCAACCAGGCGGGCCTGTCCGGTTCGGTAGCCAATGGCGCGGATGTAGCGATCAAGCTGCTCAACGCGGTGATGACCGTGGTCGCCCTGCTGCTGGTCGACCGTAAGGGCCGCAAGTTCCTGCTGATGCTGGGCAGCGGCGGCATCTGCGTGGCCCTGCTGGCCGCCGCGACGTTGTTCTTCCAGGCCGAACGCGGCCGCGCCGACGTACAGCCGCAACTACAGGCCGCAGTGAGCGGTGATGGTCTGCAGCTGGTGCTGGATGACGCGCAGTGGCGACGCCTGGCCGGCAGCACCGACCGCGAAGGCCGACCGCTGCAGCTGACCGTGTCCTATGCGTATGGTGATTTCACCAACGTGCGCGCCCTGCGCAGCGACAACCTGGGTGACCGCGAACTGCGCATCGAACGCGCTGGTACCGTGCAGCCGGACAGCGTCATCGGTGCACTCTTCCGCAAACTTCATCTGAACCCCTTCGCCGACCCGGCCAGTGCCGCGCAGGCACCGCTGCGCATTGAACAGGCGCGCATCGGCCCAGTGCCGCCACCGGCGCACGGCTGGGCCGTGGCCGCCTGCATCCTGGTGTTCGTGGCGTTCTTCGCGGTCGGCCCCGGCGTGTGCGTATGGCTGGCCCTGTCGGAGCTGATGCCCAACCGCATCCGCTCCAACGGCATGAGCATCGCCCTGCTCATCAACCAGTTCGTGTCCACCACTATCGCCGCGCTGTTCCTGCCCACCGTGGGGCACCATGGCTATGCCAGCATGTTCCTGTTCTGGGCCGGCTGCACCTTCGTGTTCTTCCTGGTGGCCGCCCTGTGGCTGCCGGAAACCAAGGGCAAGTCGCTGGAGGAGATCGAGGCGCGCTTTGCCAGGTAGAGCCGGAGGGTAGAGTCGACGGGTAGAGTCGACTGTTAGTCGACTACCCCGCGCAGCGCGGGCCTGTCTGGTACGGATGGGAACGGCAGTCGACCAACGGTCGACTCTACCGGAGCTTTCTCAGTTTAAGTGCCACGACAATCTGCAGCAGCCCATACAGCAGGCTGCCGATGCCGATCCACAATGCGGTGACGGCCACGCCGGCCAGCGGGTTGGCTGCAAACAACAGGCCCAGGACGATGGCCAGCACGCCACTGAGGATCAGTACCCACTCGCCCTGGATGTGCCTGCGCACGCGCACGGCAAACACGATGCGGTAGATGCCCGCCACCAGCAGCCAAGCGGCCAGCAGCAGCACCAGCACGCTGGCGGTGGCCAGTGGATTGATCACCGCCAGCGTGCCGAAGCCCAGCGACGCCACCGCGTACAGCAGCAGCCAGCCACGCGGTGCGCCGCTGCCACCGCTGATCAGCGCGAGCACGCTGATGACACCTTCAACGACGGCCATCAGGCCCAATGCCCAGGCCAGCGCAGTGGCTGCGGCCATCGGCCAGCCGATCGCGGTGATGCCGAAGCCGAGCGCGACCACGCCATACAGCAGCAGGATCGGCCAGCTGCGGCCGATGGCCGACAACAGCGGCGATGGAGAAGATTCGGGAGACAGCATGACCACTCCTACGATCAGGTTGACGCCCCATCCTAGCGCCGGAGCCGTTGAAGGCACCATCACAGCAACTCAGGGGCAGGCGACCGGGTAGAGTCGACCGTTGGTCGACTATCGCGCGCAGCGCGAGGTTTCTCGCGATCTGAAGGGAGGGCAGTCGACCAACGGTCGACTCTACCGCCAGCATTACGGCACCCGCGCGCACACCCACACGCGCACCTCTGCCGCCCCCACCAGGCGCAGGGTTTCGGCCACTTCCAGCACGGTGCTGCCGGTGGTCATCACATCATCCACGACCGTCAACCGGGGCGGCACCACACCCTGCACATCGAAGGCATCGAACAGATTGTCGCGGCGCTGTTCGGCACTGCGTTCCGACTGTGGCGCGGTATGCCGGCGGCGGTACAGGCCGCGCCACCGCGGTTGCCGCAGCAGGCGGCACAGCTCCCCGGCCTGGTCATAACCGCGCTGCCGCAGGCGACGCGGATGCAACGGCACCGGCACCAGCGGCAGGCACGTCCACGGTGGCGGCTGCCGTTGCATCAACTGCGCCAACAGCCGTCCCGCGGCCAGGTCCTGGTGGAACTTGTAACGCACCAGCAACTGGTCCACCGGCGGCAGGTACAGCAGGCTGGCATGGGTGGCGGCCTGCGGCGGAGGCTCCTCGCGGCAGGTGCCACACACGGGCAGCGCGCTGTCCGGCAGTGGCAGCGCGCAACGCAGGCAGGCACGGCCAGACCACGGGATACCGGCAAGACAGGCCGCGCACAGGTCCAGGCCATCGTGGCCCCGGTCCTGGCAGACCAGGCAGCGCAGCGGCAGCAGCAGGCAGCGCACCGAGGCAGCGAGCAAAGGCAGCATTCTCTTCAGCATGCGACGAGCCTGCCTGCTGCAGGTCGCGAGCGGAATCGGGCATATGCCCGTCCTATTGTCGGTTTCCTTTCCTTGTGCCTGCCGGACAGCGTGTCGACACGGGCGCTGCACAGTGCCGGTGCCGTGGTTCAGCCCCTGTTTCCACCCTCTGCTTACTCCAGATGAACACGCAGACCCGAATCGTCATTGTCGTACTGGTCGTCGGCCGCAGGTCATGGCCCTGCCCTCGGTGCTGTGGTATTTCAAGCAAGGCGAAACCCAGGACCCTCACCTGCAGAAGGAGGCACAGAAGACGCAGCAGCAACAGGCCGGACCCTGAGCGATTCGATGCTGCGCCAGACTCCCCACCCGAATGGATTCCCGACCATTGGTCAGTACTGCGGCGGGGATTCTATCGCCGCCATCCCACAACAGTGGCACCGGAACTGCAGAACAAGCTGAAGTCGGGCGGTGGACTTCCCTTGGCGCTGGCACGTGCCAGATCATCCGCATGTCTCGCCCCGGTCACGCCGGCGATGACGCCGGTTGGGCCGGACCAGCACCTCAAGGCGCGCTGCAACGCACGCGCTCCGCTCAATCGCAATCCTGGTACCCCCCCACGGCGCCGCAGTGCCGGCAGCGGAACAGGTAGGCCGTGGGTGATCCGTCCTTGTCCAACGCCGCCAGAAAGTGCTGCCACTGCGGCCCGTCATCCAGCCCGGTGCTGTCCTGGATCGCCGCCACGGCGGCTTCACCGTGTGCTTCCAGTTCCGCGCGACCAGCGCGGCCGATGAACTGCGCGCCGTCCCCGCAATGGGTCCACCACTGTTCCTGCTGCCAACCGTTGAAGCCCGGGGTGCGCTGTGCGATCTCGTCGATGATCTCCTCATCAACCTCATCCCACTCACCGCCACCGCCCACGCCCTCCTCGTCGGTAAACGTGGCGCCCAGGCGCGCATGCGCCGAGCCATCGGCAATGCACCACGGGCAGATCTGCTGTTCGTACTCGTCTTCGGCATGGACCGGGCCGGTGTAGACGAACCCACGCGACTGACCGCAGCACACGCAGGGCGTGCCAGCAGCCACCACGCTGCCAGTGGCGACGGGGTCGGGGTGGTAGGTGAAGCGCGGCAGATCCATGGCAGTTCGTTTGCTGGGCGGCCCAGTCTAGCGTCGTGCCGGGGCCAACAACCTGTAAACCATTATTGAATGATATGAGTTGACATGGGTGACCCCACCCACCGACACTGCCGCCCTCGCTCGACGCCCTTCCAAGGTCCCGCCATGGCTTCCGCCATCCGCCACGACTGGCAGCACGATGAACTGCAGGCCCTGTTCGACCTGCCCCTGCCGGAGCTGCTGTTCCGCGCCGCCAGCGTGCATCGCGCGTACTTCGATCCAGCCCAGGTGCAGGTGTCCACCCTGCTCTCGGTGAAGACCGGTGGCTGCCCGGAAGACTGCGCGTACTGCCCGCAGGCGCAGCGCTACACCACGGGCGTAAGCGCACAGAAACTGATGGACACCGAGGCGGTGCTGGCCAAGGCACGCCAGGCCAAGGCCGCCGGTGCATCGCGCTTCTGCATGGGCGCGGCATGGCGCTCGCCGAAGGACCGCGACATCCCCAAGGTCGCCGCGATGATCGCCGGGGTGAAGGCGCTCGGCCTGGAAACCTGCGCCACCCTGGGCATGCTCAGTGGCGAGCAGGCGCACGCGTTGAAGGATGCCGGCCTGGACTACTACAACCACAATCTGGACACCGCGCCGGACTACTACGATTCGATCATCCACACGCGCCAGTACCAGGACCGTCTGGATACGCTGGGCCACGTGCGCGACGCCGGGCTGAAGACCTGTTGCGGCGGCATCGTCGGCATGGGCGAAACACGGGCACAGCGCATCGGCCTGCTGCTGGCGCTGGCCACGCTGCCGGCGCATCCCGATTCGGTGCCGATCAACAAGCTGGTGCAGGTGGCCGGTACCCCGCTGCATGGCAGCGCGGAACTGGACCCGTTCGAATTCGTGCGCATGATCGCGGTGGCGCGCATTGCGATGCCACGCTCGATGGTGCGGCTGTCGGCCGGCCGCGAAACAATGAGCGACGAGCTGCAGGCGCTGTGCTTCCTGGCCGGTGCCAACTCGATCTTCCATGGCGAAAAACTGCTGACCACCGGCAACCCGGAAAGCGAGCGCGACCTGGCCCTGTTCGCGCGCCTGGGCCTGCAGCCGATGCCCGTGAAGGTGGACGCCGAGGGCCACGACCACGGCGGCACCGTGCATGCCGATATCAGCGCCGATGGCCCCGGCTGTGGCTGCGCCCACGCAGCCTGAGCCGGGAGCCGAGCAGGCGTGGCGGCAACGCGCTACCCTAGCCGCCCCGTCGTCGCCTGAAGCCAGCATGGCCCGCCCCGACCTGACCGCCCGCCTCAACGCCCAGCGCGCCTTGCGCGATGCACAAGGCCGTCGCCGCCCGCGGCGCACGATCACCCGTCGTGATGGTGTGCGCCTGGAAATTGACGGGCGCTGGCTGACCGGCTTCTGCAGCAACGATTACCTGGGCCTGGCCCAGCAGTTCAGCGTGGTCAACGCGCTGCAGGATGCGGCCGCGCGCGATGGCACCGGCGCAGGTGCCTCGCACCTGGTCTGCGGCCACCACGCACTGCACGACGCGCTGGAGCGCGAAGTGGCTGACTGGCTCGGCTACCCGCGCGCCCTGTTGTTCGGCAGCGGCTTTGCCGCCAACCTGGCGGTGCAGCAGGCGCTGCTGAGCGAAGAGAACGACGTCTGCGTACAGGACAAGCTCAACCACGCCAGCCTGCTCGATGCCACCCGGCTGGCCGGCGCACGCCTGCGCCGCTACCCGCACCTGGACCCGGAAGGCGCCATGCGCCAGCTCAAGCATGCACCCGAGGGTGCGGCGATGCTGGTCACCGATGGTGTCTTCAGCATGGACGGTGATGTTGCACCGCTGCGTGCGCTGTCGCTGGTCGCGCGCCTGCAGCAGGCGCTGTTCTACGTGGATGACGCGCATGGCGTGGGCGTACTCGGCGATGGCCGTGGCGCCGTCGCCACCGCCGGCCTGGGCGTGGACGACGTGCCGCTGCAGCTGGTCACCCTGGGCAAGGCTCTGGGCGGGTCTGGTGCGCTGGTGCTGGGCCGCGAGGACCTGGTCGAACACCTGGCCGAAACCGCACGCCCCTACATCTACACCACCGCGATGCCACCGGCCCTGGCCGCCTCGGCGCTGGAAGCGGTGCGCCTGGCCCGCCGCGACCATTGGCGCCGGGCCAAACTGGCCGACCTGATCGCCCTGTTCCGCGTAGAAGCACGCCGCCATGGCCTGGACCTGATGGCCTCGGAAACCCCGATCCAGCCGCTGCTGTGTACCGATGACCACAGCGCCGTGGCGATGTCGCAGGCGCTGGAGCAGGCCGGCTGGCTGGTCGGTGCCATCCGCCCGCCGACGGTGCCCGAGGGCAAGGCGCGGCTGCGCGTCACCCTGTCGGCATTGCATACCCCCGAACAGGTGCGCGAGCTGGTGGAGGCCATCGCCCAGGCGCGCGACCGCATCGCTGGCACGCCGCGCGATGTGCTGCCGCCTGCGCTGCCTGCCCTGGCCTGATCCGCGTACGTCGTACCGCATGCATATCGAAGTCACCGGCCACGGGCCGGACCTGGTTCTGATCCATGGCTGGGCCCTGCAGGGCGGCGTGTTCGCGCCACTGGTGCAGCGCCTGTCCGACCGTTTCACCCTGCATCGGGTCGATCTGCCCGGCCACGGCCACAGCCGCGACGACAGCACCCCGCTGCGCCTGCCGCAGGTGGTCAACGCGATTGCCGCCGCCACGCCGCCTGCGGTCTGGTGCGGCTGGTCGCTGGGCGGCCTGTTCGCGCTGCACGCGGCAGCCACCCTGCCCAAGGTGCGCGGGCTGGCGATGATTGCCGCAACACCCCGCTTCGTGCGCGGCGACGGCTGGCCGCATGCGGTGGAACCGGTGGTGTTCGAGCAGTTCGGGCGTGACCTGGCCAGCGACTTCGGCGGCACCCTGGAACGCTTTCTGGCGTTGGATGTGATGGGCTCGGCACATGCCCGCGAGGAACTGCGTACCCTGCGCCAGCGCCTGGTCGAGCGTGGCGCCCCGGCCGAGCGCGCGCTGCTGGAGGGCCTGCGCCTGCTGGAAGGCACCGACCTGCGTGGCGCCCTGCCGACCCTGGGTAAGCCCAGCCTGTGGATTGCCGGCCAGCGCGACCGCCTGGTGTCGCCCGCTGCGATGCAGGCGGCCGCCGCACTGGCCCCGGGCGCGCAGGCGCTGACCATCGCCCACGGCGGGCATGCCCCCTTCCTCGGCCACGCTGATGAGGTGGCCGCCGCCCTGCAACACTTCGTTGCCGGCCTGTCACTGGCCGATGGCGGACAATGAGCACTTTCCGAATTCGGCAGGGTTGACGCATGGATCTGGGTATTTCCGGCCGCTGGGCACTGGTCTGCGGCGCAAGCAAGGGCCTCGGCCTGGGCTGCGCACGCGCCCTCGTGGGCGAAGGTGTGAACGTGGTGATCGTGGCCCGTGGCGAAGCCGCGCTGCAGGCCGCCGCAGATGAACTGCGCGCCCTGCCCGGTGCCGCCGAGGTGCGAGCGGTCGCCGCCGACGTCACCACCGAGGCCGGGCGTGCACAGGCGCTGGCCGCCTGCCCGCAGGTCGACATCGTGGTGACCAACGCTGGCGGTCCGCCGCCGGGCGATTTCCGCACCTTCGAGCGCGACGACTGGATCGCCGCACTGGATGCCAACATGCTGGCGCCGATCGCACTGATCCGCGCCACGGTGGACGCGATGATCGCGCGCGGCTTCGGCCGCATCGTCAACATCACCTCGTCCTCGGTGAAGGCACCGATCGACACGCTGGCGCTGTCCAACGGCGCGCGCAGCGGGCTGACCGGCTTCGTCGCCGGGCTGGCGCGGCGCACGGTCGGCCACAACGTCACGATCAACAACCTGCTGCCCGGCCAGTTCGACACCGACCGCCTGCGCGCCAACTTCGCCCACGCGGCGGGCGAGGACGGCGATGTGCAGGCGGTGGCAGACCGCCGCCGCCAGCAGATCCCCGCCGGCCGCTTCGGCACGCCGGACGAGTTCGGCGCCGCCTGCGCCTTCCTGTGCAGTGCGCAGGCCGGTTACCTCACCGGGCAGAACCTGCTGATCGACGGCGGCGCCTACCCCGGTACGTTCTAAGAGACTTCTGCAATGCCGTCCCACTTCGATGCCCGCCACGTCCGCCGCGCGTTCGCCCGTGCCGCCAACAGCTATGACGCCGCCGCTGCCCTGCAGCGCGAGGTGCAGTCACGGCTGATCGAATCGCTGGACTATCTGGAAGCCCGCAAGCCGGAGGTGGTGCTGGACATCGGGGCCGGTACCGGCCACGCAAGCGCGCTGATGAAGAAGCGCTGGCCGAAGGCACAGGTAATCGCGATGGACGTGGCGCTGCCGATGCTGGACCAGGCCAAGCGCCAGGCCGGCTGGTGGAAGCCCTTCCAGCGCCTGTGCGGTGATGCCGCCGCGCTGCCGCTGGCCGACAACAGCGTCGATGTGATCTTCAGCAACCTGTGCCTGCAGTGGCTGGATGACCTGCCTGCCGTGTTCGCCGGCTTCCGCCGCGTGCTCAAGCCCGGCGGCCTGCTGCTGTGTTCCACCTTTGGCCCGGAAACGCTGGTGGAATTGAACGAAGCGTTCGCCGCCGCCGACGACCGTCCGCATGTCAGCCGCTTCGCGCAGATCGCCCAGTTCGGCGATGCGTTGATGATGGCCGGCTTCCGCGACCCGGTACTGGACCGTGACCTGTTCACTCTGACCTACGATGATCTGCCCGCGCTGATGCGCGAGCTGCGCGCACTGGGCGCGACCAATGCACGGGTGGACCGCCGCCATACCCTGACCGGGCGTGGCCGTTTTGCCACCGCCGCAGCCGCGTATGAACCGATGCGCCGTGCCGACGGCAAACTTCCCAGCAGCTGGGAAGTGATCTACGCGCACGCCTGGGCGCCGGACCCGGGTGCCCCGATCCGCGAAGGCGGCCACGACATCGCCTCGGTACCGGTGTCGGCCATCCCGATCCGCCGCAAGCAGACGTGACGATCGCCTCGAACCGCTTCTGACGATCGACCGCGATCCCGCTCTGGTAGGTGCCAACCTTGGTTGGCACCTACCAGAGGCGCCGCCGGGCATGGCCCGGCGAGCGCAGCGGCGTGCCGTCAGGTGTTCGCCGTCGAACTCAACGGCGGCCGCACCAGGTCGCGGTGGAAGAAATAGATTTCCTGCACCAGGAACCGCCAGCTGGTGTGGAAGCTGCGGAAACGCGTGCTCGGCGTGGACGAGGCCAGCGCATCGATGCCCAGGGCCTGGCTCAGGCGCAGCGCGCGCGCCATGTGCAGCGGGTCGCTGACGATGATGACCGTGTGCAGCCTGCGCTGCTCCATCAACCGCTTGGCTTCCACCAGGTTCTGCACCGTATTGCGCGAGGCGGTCTCGATGAGGATGGCGTCGTCCGGCACGCCGTGCTTCAACGCGTAGCGCCGCGCCACCTGCGATTCGGAGAAGCGTGCACCGGCGCCGCCATAACCGCCGGTGAAGATCAGCAGCGGCGCGTAGCCGGCCTGGTACAGGTCCAGGCCATGGCGGATGCGTTCTTCGAACACCGGCGAGGGCTTGGCATCGTAGGCCGCCGCACCCAGTACGATGATGGCGTCGGCCTTGGCGGCCTGGTCGCGCTCACCCACCCAGACGATCCAGGCGGTGACGCCCAGCAGCCACACCAGCACCAGCACGAAAAGACGCCACACCCAGCCCAGCAGGCCGGTGCGCGGTGGGTGACGGCCGCGGCTCACGCCACCTCCCAGCGCAGCGCCGGCAGATCGACGTTGCCGCCGGACAGCACCAGGCCCACGCGCTGGCCCGCAAACCGCGCCGGCTGGGCCAGCACCGCGGCCAGCACGGTGGCCGAGGACGGCTCCACCACCTGCTTCAAGACCTCCCACAGCAGGCGCATCGCTGCCCGGGTGGCGTCGTCGTCGACCACGATCACCTCGGCACCGGCGGCCTGCAGCAGTTGGAAATTCGGCGCGCCGATCAGGGTACGCAGGCCATCGCAGATCGTGTCGGGGGTGAAACCGGTCACGCGCTGGCCGGCGGCCAGCGAGCGCGCCGTGTCATCGGCACCGGCCGGTTCGGCCAGCACCAGTTGCGTCTGCGGGCTGGCGTGCTGCAGGGCCAGAGCAGTTCCACTGGCCAGGCCACCACCACCCACAGGCACCACCAGTACATCGAACGGGCCGTCGCTGTGCAGCAGCTCAAGCGCCGCAGTGCCCTGCCCCGCCATCACCGCCGGGTCGGCATAAGGGTGCACCAGGGTCGCGCCGGTGTCGGCCTGCACCCGGGCGCAGGTGGCCTCGCGGTCGGCGATCGTCGGCGGGCAGCGCCACAGGGTGGCGCCATGGCGGGCGATATTGGCCAGCTTGGCCGCTACCGCCCCTTCGGGCACCACCACGTGGCACGGAATGCCGCGGGTACGCGCCGCCAGCGCCAGGGCGGCGCCATGGTTGCCAGAAGAATGGGTGACCACACCGGCCTCAGCACGGTCGGCATCCAGCGACCACACCGCGTTGCAGGCACCCCGGAACTTGAATGCGCCTCCGCGCTGCAGGTGCTCGGCCTTGAACGCCAGCTGCGTGCCGGCCAGGGCGTCCAGCGCCTGCGAGCGCAGGACCGGCGTGACATGGGCATGTGGCGCAATCCGCGCAGCGGCGGCCAGGACGTCTTCGGCGCGGGGCAACAGTGAATCGCTCATGACCCAAGATTAACGTATGCCCCCACGCTGGCGACCACGCACCACGCCGTGCCAGCATGCCGGCCTTCACCGCCATTCATCCTCGCCGGCTCAATTAAGGAGCGATTCAATGCCCACGCATGAAGCTGGCCGCACACCCGTCCTTGGGGGGACCCACATGAAGATGCGTCTGTTGCTTGCCGGCGGCCTGTTGCTGGCCCTGACCGGCTGCTCCACGTACGACTATGTCGGCGGCGGTGCTGGCGGCAGCTATTACCACGGTGCGCCATCGACGGAATACAACTATCCGTATGGCTACCCGTCCTATGGCTACCCCTACTACGGCGGCTATGGCGGTTATGGCTACGGCTACTACGGCAACCCGTACTACGGCCGCCCGATCTACCGTCCGCCGCACCACAATCACCGCCCGCCACCGCCGCGCCCGGGTGATGGCGGCGAGAACCGTCCGCCACCGCCGCCGCGCCAGAACAATGGCGGCTCACCGTGGCGGAACATGGACTCGATGCGTCGGCCACCGCAGTCGGGCGTGCCGTCGGCTCGTCCGTCGGCTCCGCCGCAGGCGCGCCCCTCGGCACCGCCCCAGGCACGTCCCGCACCGGCACCGCGTGCGCCGAGGACGAACGGGTCCCCGTGGCGCAACATGGAACGATGAACGGTTCCCCGTGGCGGAATGTGGATCATGCGACGCAGCGCACAGTTGAGCCCTGAACCATCTTGCATTCCATGTGGTTCAGGCCGCACTCTAAGCAGGTGGTGACGGCCTGCGTCACAAAGTGACAAAAACGTTAAGGGCCGGTCCCAAAAAGCTCTACGTCGATATCCGACAGGAACATCTGGATCCCCCCTGTTCCGGCCCTGTCGGATGTCGGCACCTCTGAAAGCAGACGGCCCCGCAATGCGGGGCCGTCTGTTTTTGATGCAGGCGCAAAAGCATCCACGCATGGCGTGGATCTGCCAGGATTGCCGGCCTCCGGCGGCGCCACGGAATCCACCCATGGCGTGGATCTACCAGGATTGTCGGCAACCCTGGCGTCAGTAGATCCACGCCATGCGTGGATGAAGCGCTCCCGGCAGCCCCCAAAAAACAGGGCCGGACAGTCCCCCGACTGCCGGCCCTCTGCTTCCCCACCGTGCGCCTGTACCGGCCCCTGTTCCAATTCCGGTCAACGGCGCCTGCGGCGCCAGCCACGATGGGTGCTATTGGGTTATCCGCAAGAATCCTGCCAACTTTAGGGCGGATTTCATCCCGGCCCCGCTCCGGGCCCGTCGCCCCCGTCCGAATGGCGCTAAAATCGCCACCCCGGCGCCGCCCCGGCCGCGCCTGCCCCCTGCTGACCTGCCTCCATGACCCACTCCTTCCATCGTTACGACGTCATCGTCATCGGCGGTGGCCACGCCGGCACCGAGGCCGCGCTGGCCGCAGCCCGTACCGGCGTGCGCACCCTGCTGCTGACCCACAACATCGAAACCGTGGGCGCGATGAGCTGCAACCCGGCCATCGGCGGGATCGGCAAGGGCCATCTGGTCAAGGAAATCGATGCCCTCGGCGGTGCCATGGCACATGCCGCCGACCGCGCCGGCATCCAGTGGCGCACGCTCAACGCCTCCAAGGGCCCGGCCGTGCGCGCCACCCGCTGCCAGGCCGACCGCAACCTGTACCGCATGGCGATCCGCGCCATCGTCGAAGGCCAGGCCAACCTGACCGTGTTCCAGGCAGCCGTCGATGACCTGGTCATCGAAGGCGACGCCGTGCGCGGGGTCATCACCCAGACCGGCCTGCGCTTCGATGCCGAGGCCGTGGTGCTGACCGCCGGCACCTTCCTGGCCGGCAAGATCCACGTCGGCCCGACCCAGTACGCCGCCGGCCGCATGGGCGACCCGCCGGCGACCACACTGGCCGCACGCCTGCGCGAGCGCCCGTTCCAGGTCGACCGCCTGAAAACCGGCACGCCGCCGCGCATCGATGGCCGCTCGCTGGATTACAGCGTGATGGACGAACAGCCCGGCGACACGCCGCGCCCGGTGATGTCCTTCCTCGGTTCGGTGGACGAGCATCCGCAGCAGGTCAGCTGCTGGATCACCCACACCACCGAGCAGACCCACCAGATCATCCGCGATGCACTGCACCGCTCGCCGCTGTACAGCGGCCAGATCGAAGGCATCGGCCCGCGCTACTGCCCGTCCATCGAAGACAAGGTGGTGCGCTTTGCCGAGAAGGCCAGCCACCAGATCTTCGTCGAGCCCGAAGGGCTTGGCATCGTCGAGATCTATCCCAACGGCATCTCCACCTCGCTGCCGTTCGACGTGCAGCTGGACATGGTGCGCAGCATCCGCGGTTTCCAGAACGCGCACATTACCCGCCCCGGCTATGCCATCGAATACGACTTCTTCGACCCGCGCGGGCTGAAGGCTTCGCTGGAGACCAAGCTGGTCAACGGCCTGTTCTTCGCTGGCCAGATCAACGGCACTACCGGCTACGAAGAAGCCGCTGCGCAGGGCCTGCTGGCCGGCCTCAACGCCGCACGCCAGGTGCGTGGGCTGGAAGGCTGGTGCCCGCGCCGCGACGAAGCCTACCTGGGCGTGCTGGTGGATGACCTGATCACCCACGGCACCAACGAGCCGTACCGCATGTTCACCAGCCGCGCCGAATACCGCCTGCAGCTGCGCGAGGACAATGCCGACCAGCGCCTCACCCCGGCCGGCCGCGCGATGGGCCTGGTGGATGACCGCCGCTGGAGTGCGTTCGAGACCAAGCAGGCCGCCGTGGCCGCTGAGCGCGCACGGTTGGCTGCGCTGTGGGCGACCCCGGCCAATGCACTGGGCCGCGAAGTGCAGGACACGCTGGGCGTGGCCGTCAGCCGCGAGACCAACGTGCTGGACCTGATCAAGCGCCCGGAGCTGGACTACGCACAGCTGATGCAGGTGCCGTCGCTGGGCCCGGCCGTGGCAGATGCGAAGGTGGCCGAGCAGGTGGAGATCGGCGTGAAGTATGCCGGCTACCTGGACCGCCAGCGCGAGGAGATCGAACGCCAGCAGCGCCACGAAGCCACCCCGATTGGCGAAGGCTTTGACTACGCCACGGTGCGTGGGCTGTCGGCTGAAGTGCTGCAGAAGCTGGAACGCGTGCGCCCGCAGACCATCGGCCAGGCGCAGCGCATCCCCGGCATGACCCCGGCGGCGATCTCGCTGCTGCTGGTGCACCTGGAACGCGCCCGCCGCGGCCGCGTGGCGTAACGCGCATCAGTGGTAGCGCCGGGCCATGCCCGGCGAGCGTAGCGGCACGCGAACGGCCGCCGGGCGTGGCCCGGCGCTACCGATGCCTCTGCCGGGTATCATCGTCGTGTTTGCCCCACCCTGGAGACAGCGATGCACCCCCTGCGCCCCTTCCGCGACAAGATGCCGGTGCTTGGCCAGCGCGTGTACGTCGACCCGGCCTGCACGCTCATCGGTGATGTCGAGCTGGCCGACGATGTCTCCATCTGGCCGGGCACGATCATCCGCGGCGACGTCAATTTCGTGCGCGTCGGCGCACGCACCAACGTGCAGGACGGCACCATCATCCACGTCAGCCACCACAGCCCGTTCAACAAGGCCGGCTACCCGACTCTCATCGGCGAAGGCGTGACCGTCGGCCACGGCTGCATCATCCACGCCTGCACCATCGGCGATTACAGCCTGATCGGCATGGGTGCCTGCATCCTCGACGGTGCGCGCGTCGAGCGCCATGCCTTCGTCGGTGCTGGCGCGGTGGTCGGCCCGGGCAAGGTGGTCGGTGAAGGCGAACTGTGGGTGGGCAACCCGGCGCGCCCGGCACGCACGCTCAGCGACAAGGAGATCGAGTCGCTGCATTATTCGGCCGACCACTACGTGCGCCTGAAGGACGAATACCTGGGCTGAGCTGCGTCGCCGGCCGTCATGCTCTGCTAGAGTCGAGGCCCGACCAGGAACCGTCGAGACCCCCATGCCTGTGGCAGCACGCCGGAGAGGACTCCAGCGCCCACGATCCAGGCCATCGCCCTGATGGCCACGCCGATGCTCGATACCTACCGCGAGGTGGTAACGCCGGAAGGCGTGCCGCTGCAGTTGCCGACCGCCGGGCCGATGCCGCGCGCGCTGGCATGGCTGGTCGATCTGGTCATCCGCTTCGGCGCACTGGTGCTGCTGTCCATTCCGCTGGCGCTGCTCGATGAATTCGGCCGCGGCATCTACATGGCGCTGATGTTCCTGCTGATGTGGGCCTACCCGATCATCTGCGAGGCACTGTGGGGCCGCACCCTGGGCAAGCGGGCGCTGGGCCTGCGCGTGCTGTCGCGCGATGGCGCGCCGGTGGGCTGGATGGCCTCGATCACCCGCAACCTGCTGCGCACCGTGGACATGCTGCCGTTCGCGTATGCCCTGGGCCTGCTCAGCAGCCTGTTCGATCCTTACGGCCGCCGCCTGGGCGACCTGGTGGCCGGTACCGTGGTGGTGCACGAGCCGATGCGTTACCTGCAGCCGCCGGCCACCATCGACAGCGTGCTGGTGCCCTCGCAACCGCTGCGGCCGCAGGAACAGGCCGTGGTGCTGGCCTTTGCCGAACGCGCCCCCCGCCTGTCGCCGGGCCGCCAGCAGGAACTGGCCAGCATTGCCGAACCACTGACCGGCACATCCGGACAGGTGGGCGTGCTGCGCCTGTATGCCATGGCCAACTGGCTGCTGGGCCGCCGATGAAGCAGGAACAGTTCGTCGCCCGCCACCAGCAGGAATGGCAGGATCTGGAACAGTGGCTGCAGCAGCGTGCCAGCGCGTCGCGTCGCACGCGGCGCAGGCCCGAGGCCGGTGACCCTGGCGATGTCGCGTTTCCCCAGCGCTACCGCCGCCAGTGCCAGCAGCTGGCACTGGCCCGCGAACGTGGCTACAGCCCGCAACTGGTGCAACGCCTGCAGCAGTTGATGCAGCAGGGTCACAGCGTGCTCTATCGCACCCCTCCGGTTCGCTGGCGGCGTGCGCTGGAATTCCTGGTGGCCGACTTCCCGCAGCTGGTGCGCAGCCAGGCACCCAGCATGTGGGTGGCACTGGCGATGTTCGCTCTGCCGGCCCTGGCCTGCTTCGCGCTGGTGCAGCTGTACCCGGACAGCATCCACCTGCTGATGGACAACAGCCAGATCGCAGAGATGGAACGCATGTACGACCCGGCCGCTGATCGGCTGGGGCGTGACAGCGGCACCGACTGGATGATGTTCGGCTACTACATCCTGAACAACATCAGCATCGCCCTGCGCACCTTCGCCAGCGGCCTGCTGGCCGGGCTGGGCACGCTGCTGGTACTGCTGTTCAACGGCATCACCATGGGTGCCGTGGCGGGGCACCTGCAGCACATCGGCCATGGCGATCCGTTCTGGCGCTTCGTGGTCGGCCATGCCGCCTTCGAGCTGACCGCCATCGTGATCGCAGGCGGTGCCGGCCTGCAGCTGGGCATGAAGCTGCTGGCGCCGGGTCGGCGCCGACGCATCGACGCACTGGTGGAAGGCGGCCGCATCGGTGCGCGGCTGTGCCTGGGCGTGGCCTTCATGCTGCTGCTGGCGGCCTTCGTGGAGGCATTCTGGTCGTCGATCGCGCAGATCCCTGCCGCGGTGAAGTACAGCGTGGCCGGCGTGTTGTGGGCCGGCGTGCTGCTGTGGCTGTGGCGCGGTGGCCGCGGGGGTGAACGTGCGGATTGACAAGCTGGACGTGGCCCTGCGCGCACGCAGCAGCTGGGAAGCCATGGAACTGGGCACTGCCCTGTCGCGCCGCCATGCCCGCGCGGTGTGGGGCAGCTGGCTGCTGGCCAGTGCGCCGCTGTTCGTGCTGTTCAACGTGCTGGGCGGGTGGCTGGATGGCTTCGGCTGGGCGTGGCTGGCGATGTGGTGGTGCAAGCCGCTGTTCGAACGCGCGCCGCTGTACGTACTGTCACGCGGCATCTTCGGCGAGCAGGTAAGCGCACGCGGTGCGCTGGCCGCGCCGCGGCACTGGGGCGGCAGCGGATTCTGGGGTTACCTGGGCTGGCGCCGCTTCAGCCTGCTGCGCAGCCTGTGCCTGCCGGTCAACCTGCTGGAAGGCAATGCACCGGCACAGCGTGGCCCGCGACGGCGCGCAGTGGCCGCCGGAGCCGCCGGCTCGGCGATGGTCCTGGCGCTGATCTGCCTGGCCTTCGAGCTGGTGCTGGTGACCGGCGCGATCGCCCTGACCTTCATGTTCATTCCGCTGGAACTGCTGCCCGAGTCCTGGCGCGCGGCGTGGGCACTGGTCAGCGTTGACACCCCGTGGTGGGCGAAGCTGGCGCTGAACCTGCTGAGCTGGCTGGCTGCGGCACTGATCGGGCCGTTCTACGTCGGTGCCGGCTTCGGCCTGTACCTCAACCGGCGCACGCAGATGGAGGCCTGGGACGTGGAAATCGCCCTGCGCCGGCTGCGCGAGCGCCTGCTGCCGGCCGCATCGACGCTGGCCGTGCTGCTGTGGCTGGCGCTGCCGCTGGCCCCTGCCCACGCGCAGGACGCGGAGGCGGACGCCGCCCGACAGGCCGCAGACGAAGCCTGGGCTGGCGGGCAGGCTGAAGCAGACGCGGACGAAGGCGAAGGCGAAGGCGAAGGCGAAGAAGCCAACGCCGCCAATGATCCGGCCAATACCAGCGCCGGCATTTTTGGCGAGGTGCCGGTGGACACCGCCGGTTTCCGCCAGGCCGTGAACCGTGCCTATGAAGATCCGCTGCAGCGGCCGATGCGCCAGGTCACCGAGTGGAAGCCGATCGACGGCGCTGTGGAAAAGGACAAGGAGAAAAGCAACCGCAAGGATGAGACGGCCAGACCCAGCAGCAGCCACCGCAATCTGAAGCTGCTGGCGCGCGCCGCCGAATGGGGCCTGTGGGGCCTGCTCGGCGCGGCGCTGCTGGTGCTGTTGCTGACCGCCCGCCTGTGGTGGCCCTGGCTGCGTGGCACCGGCCGGCGCAAGGCCAGCCAGGACGCACCGCGCGTGCAGGAAGAAACAGTACAGATGCCGGCGGTGCTGCCGCCGGATGTTGCCACCCAGGCCGGTGTGCTGTGGGACCAGGGCCGCCCGCGCGAAGCGCTGGCCCTTCTGTACCGGGCCAGCGTGCGCACCCTGGTCGAGCGCACCGGCACCGCGCTGCCGCCGGGCGCCACCGAGGCGCAGTGCCTGCGCGCTTCACGACGCCTGCCCGAGGCCGCTGACCGCGACCTGTTCGCGCGCATCGTGCGCGTGTGGCAGTACGCGGCCTATGGCGGCCACCTGCCCACGCGCGAGGCGTTCGATGACCTGGCCACCACCCTGCGCCAGCAGTTCGGGTGGACGGCATGAGCCCGCGCATTTTCTGGTCCCTGCTGCTGGGCCTGCTGGTCCTGCTCGGCGTGCCGCTCACCATCCTGTTCCTGCGCACGCACGAAAAGGTGACCGAAACCGTGGTGCTGCCGCCGCGCGGCGAAGCCAGCTACAACCCGCTGTACGTGCTGGGGCAGGCGCTGCGCGCCGACGGCATCGAGGTGCAGTCACGGCAGCGCCTGCAGCTGGCAAAGATGGCACTGGCCGACACCGACACCGTGGTGCTGCTGCAGGACACCCGCGACCTGCCACCACCCACCGTACAGGCGCTGCTGGACTGGGTCGGGCGTGGCGGCCATCTGCTGCTGCGCACGCAGCCACCGGGCAAGGACACGGCCAGCACAACCCAAGGCCCGCTGCTGGATCGCATCGGCGTGGAAAGCCTGTTCCACAAGGCGCGCTGCCAGCGCTTCCACGTCGAGGATGACCCCAGCCACGAGGAGTTCTGCCGCGGGCGCCGCTTCAGCCTCGGCTTCCAGGCCCGCGCCGATGCCGAGCGCCACTGGGGCCGTGAGGGCGACCTGGTGTTCGCCCGCCTGCGCCACGGCAAGGGCCGCATCGACGTGCTGGCCGACATGGATTTCATGCGCGGTGCCGGTGCCGCCCCGTTGCCGCGCAAGCGTACGACCGCCAAGGATGCACCGCAGCGCGATGGCCTGCACGACCTCGCCCACCGTGATCTGACCCGCTACCTGCTGGACCCGAATTACGGGCGCGGCACGGTGTGGCTGGTGTACGGCAGCCGCCCGCCCACGCTGCTCGCGCGCATCGTGCTGCAGGGCTGGCCGGTATGGATCCCGCTGCTGCTGGCCCTGCTGGGCTGGCTGTGGGCGCGTGCGCAGCGCCTGGGCAGCGTGCTGCCTTCACCGGTGGTCGAGCGTCGCTCGCTGCTGGAACATGTACGCGCCAGTGGCGAACTGCTGCTGCGCTTCGGCCACGCCGCGCCGCTGTACAACGCGGTGCAGGCGCTGTTCCTGCATCGCCTGCGCCTGCGTGCGCCGGTGGCAGCCGCGCTCGATGGCGCTGCCCGCGACCAGGCCATCGCCGAAGTCCTGCAGTGGCCGGTCAGCCGCGTGGCCACCGCCCTTACCGCTCCTTCGCCGCACGATTCCTCCGCCCTGCGCGAGCGCATCCGCTTGCTGCTCCAGATGAGATCCCTGCTATGACCGATGCCCCTGAGCTTCCGGCGGCTGCTGCCGCCCGCCTGATCGAACGCGTCGATGCCATCCGCGATGCCGTCGGCCGCGCCTTCATCGGCCAGGCCGACGTACTCGACCAGATCATGGTGGCGCTGCTGGCCGGCGGCCACGTACTCATCGAAGGCGTGCCCGGG
>NZ_JBNNHG010000044.1:0-26498 GCF_050268705.1 Stenotrophomonas sp. NPDC077659
CCGTGGGCGTGGCCGGCCTGTACCTGCCGGGCGCACAGGCACGGTTGCTGCCCGAGCAGAGGCAACTGGCCGAGGCCATGGTCGATGACATCGCCCAGGCCGCGCTGCGCACGCGGTTGGTGGCCGAACTGGAGCAGGCGCATGTCAGCAACGAGACCGAGCGCCTGCGCTCGGCGCTGCTCTCTTCGGTGTCGCACGACCTGCGCTCGCCGCTGGCGGCGATGATCGGGTCGGCCGGCAGTCTGGCCAGCTATGGCAAGGCGATGGACGTGACCGACCGGCGCGCCCTGCTGGATACCATCCTGGTGGAAGGCGAACGGCTGGACCGCTACATCCAGAACCTGCTGGACATGACCCGGCTGGGCCACGAAGGGCTGACCATCAACCGCGACTGGATCGGCGTGGACGAGCTGATCGGTTCGGCCGCGCGCCGCCTGCAGCGCTACCAGCCGACGGTGCCGCTGGAACTGGATATCCCTGCGACGCTGGCGCCGATCTGGGTGCACCCGGCGCTGGTGGAGCAGGCGGTATTCAACGTGATGGAGAACGCGGCCAAGTTCTCCCCGCCCGATGCGCCGGTGCAGGTGCAGGCACGCGAGCTGGACGGCCAGCTGCGCATCGACGTGATCGATGCCGGCCCCGGCATTCCGGATGACGAGCGCGCGCACATCTTCGACATGTTCTACAGCGTCGAGCGCGGAGACCGCGGCCGCCACGGCACCGGCCTGGGCCTGACCATCTGCCAGGGCATGATCGGCGCCCACGGCGGCAGCGTGCAGGCGCTGCCCGGACGCGACGGTCGCGGTACCCTGATCCGCATCACCCTGCCCCTGCTGGAACCCGCCGACCACGATGAGCCCGATGCCGAGTGATGCCAGCGTGCCGGCCGCGCGCGTGCTGGTGATCGACGATGAAACCCAGATCCGCCGGTTCCTGGACATCAGCCTGCGCGCGCAGGGTTACCAGGTGCGGCAGGCCGCCACCGGCCAGGAAGGCCTGGACATGGCGGCCAGCGAAGACATGGACCTGGTGATCCTGGATATCGGCCTGCCGGACATGGAGGGCCATGAGGTGCTGGCGCAGCTGCGGCAGTGGAGCCAGGTGCCGGTGATCATGCTGACCGTGCGTGCCGGCGAGGCCGAGAAGGTGCGGGCGCTGGATACCGGCGCCAATGACTACGTGACCAAGCCGTTCGGCACCCAGGAACTGATGGCGCGGGTACGTGCGCTGCTGCGCACGCGCAGCGTGCCGAGCGATGGCACCCCGCCGGTGTTCGACGACGGCCACCTGCACGTGGACCTGGTGCGCCGTGAAGTGGCGCTCGATGGTGAACCGGTGGCGCTGACCCGCAAGGAATACGCACTGCTGTCACTGCTGCTGCGCAATGCCGGGCGGGTGGTGACCCAGCCGCAGATCCTGCAGGAGATATGGGGGCCGACGCACCAGCACGACACGCACTACCTGCGCATCCTGGTCGGCAAGCTGCGGCACAAGCTGGGCGATTCAGCGCTGGATTCGCGCTACCTGTTCACCGAGCCGGGCGTGGGATTGCGGTTCAAGGGGTGAGGCGTGCCGACCACCGGTCCACACCCGGGTAGATCCACGCCATGCGTGGATGCCTTCAATCCGACCCCGTGCCGACCAACGGTCGGCACCCACCGGTAGCGCCGGTCGCTGGCCGGCAACCACCTCATCAGAAGCCCAGCGCGGTGCCGCCCAGCACGCCCTGCAGCTGGCTGCGGAAGATCGCCTGGATACGTTCCAGTGCGGCTTCGTCATTGCCCTCGAAACGCAGCACCAGCACCGGGGTGGTGTTGGAGGCGCGCACCAGGCCCCAGCCATCGGGGAAGTCCACGCGCAGGCCATCGATGGTCGACAGGCGCCCCCCCACGTACGGGTTGTCCGGCGACTGCGCCGCCGCCACCAGCATCGCCACCAGCGCGTGCGGCGTACCTGCCGCCACCGGCACCTTCAGTTCCGGCGTGGACACCATGTCCGGCAGTTCCTCCAGTACCTCGTGCGGGGTTTCCTCGCGCTGGGCGAGGATTTCCAGCAGGCGCGCAGCGGCGTACAGGCCATCGTCGAAACCAAACCAGCGCTCCTTGAAGAAGAAGTGGCCGCTCATTTCGCCGGCCAGTTCCGCATCGGTCTCGCGCATCTTCGCCTTCATCAGCGAATGCCCGGTCTTCCACATCAGCGGGCTGCCGCCGTTGCGCAGCACGTGGTCGGACAGCTTGCCGGTGCACTTCACGTCGTAGATCACCATCGCGCCGGGATTGCGCATCAGCACGTCGGCGGCAAACAGCATCAGCAGGCGGTCGGCATAGATGATCTTGCCCTCGCCGGTGACCACGCCCAGGCGGTCGCCATCGCCGTCGAAGGCCACGCCCAGGTCGGCGCCGAAGCGCTTGACCGTCTGCACCAGATCTTCGAGGTTGGTCGGTTCGCTCGGGTCGGGGTGATGGTTGGGGAACGTGCCGTCGACATCGCAGTACAGCGGAATGACTTCGGCACCGATGGCTTCCAGCAGCTGCGGCGCAAACGCGCCAGCCACGCCATTGCCGGCGTCGGCCACGACTTTCAGCGGGCGGTCCAGCTGCACGTCGTCGGCAATGCGCCGGATGTAGTCGGCCGCAACCTCGCGCTGCTGGTAGTCACCCGGCTCGCCGGCCTGCGTCAGGCGGCCTTCGCTGATGCGCTGGTAGAGATCGGTGATCGCATCGCCCGACAGCGTTTCACCACCGATGACCACCTTGAAGCCGTTGTACTCCGGCGGATTGTGACTGCCGGTCACCGCCACGCAGGTGCCGGTGCGCAGATGGAAGGCGGCGAAATATACCAGCGGGGTCGGTGCCAGACCGATGTCGATGACCGAACAGCCGGCGCGACGCAGGCCCTCGGCCAGGCTGGCCGACAGTTCCGGGCCGGACAGGCGGCCATCGCGTCCGATCACCACCTCGCGCAAGCCCTGTTCGAGGGCGACGGTGCCGATGGCCTGGCCGATCAGCGCGGCAGTGCGCGCGTTCAATTCGGTGCCCACCACACCACGGATGTCATAGGCACGGAAGATGCCGGCCGGCACATCCACCGGCGGTGGCACGGCCGGTGCTGCGCCGGCTTCAGCGTTGGCCGGATCGGCCACAGGCGCCGCGGGCGCGGCCATCTGCAGGCTTTCACGCAGCGTGGGCCCTTGATCGGCCTCGGCGACGGCACCGCGGCGGCTCGGCAGCGGCAGCGACTTCGGCAGGCGCTCGCGCCCGACCACCAGCAGCACGGCGATGAAGGCCAGCAGCAACGCCACGATCGCACTGGGCAGCGCGCTCAGCCCCAGCGGGCCGGGGTCGATGTTCGGTGCACTGGCGGTCAGGCGCAGCGGGGTGCCCTGCACCGGACGCGCCATCGCCTCGGCACTGTCGGCCAGGCTGCTGTCCCCCTGGGCGACGATGTCATGTGATCCCTGGCGCAGGGACAGGAAGCCGCTGGACGGCGCACGCACCTGGTCCAGCGGACCGGTCAGACGCAGCAGCGGCTGCCGCACGTAGACGACCGCCGGGCCCAGCGCGCCCAGTTGCACCGGTGCGGCAAGGCCGAGGCGATTGCCACCGCCATCGCGGACCACGCGCAAGCCCGGCTTGTTCTGGGTAAGCACCGTTTCCAGCAGCGCCAGGCGGGCATAACCGAAGGTGGCCGCATCGGCGTAGGCCTCGGCCAGTCCGGCAGTCAGCACATCCACCTGCTCGACGCCGGACCAGCTTTCGCGCAGGGCCTGCGCGGCGGCGGCGGCATCGCCGGCCTGCAGCGCCTGCTGCACGCGGTCACCCTTGAGGTGCTGCTGCAGCTGCTGCAGCTGGCCGGATGCAGCCCTCTGCACACCCTGCACGGCCTCGTCGCGGGCCTGCGCCAGCGAATCTCCGCTGGCCTGCTGCCGCCACTGCTCCACCGCACTCCAGCCAAACCACCCGGCCAGCAGCAACAGCGCCACGCCCAGCAATGGCGCGCTGCGCCCCAAAGACTGCTTCTGCCGTCCTTCCCCGCTGCCGCTCATCCGTATCCCCCGTCAACGCACTCCGGTATGGCCGAATCCACCCGTTCCCCGCACGCTGTCGGTGAAAGTATCCACCACCTGCAGGCTGACGCGGGCAATCGGTACGATAACCAGCTGGGCAATACGGTCGCCCGGCTCGATGGTGAAGGCTTCGCGGCCACGGTTCCAGACGCTGATCAGCAGAGGCCCCTGGTAATCGGCATCGATCAGGCCGGTGCCGTTGCCCAGTACGATGCCGTGGCGATGGCCCAGGCCCGAGCGCGGCAGGATCACCGCGCACAGGTTCGGGGCGGCGATATGGATGGCCAGGCCGCTGGGAACCAGCGCGGTATCCCCCGGCTGCAGGGTCAGCGCGGTTTCCAGCGCCGCGCGCAGGTCCATGCCGGCACTGGCTTCGGTGGCGTAGGCCGGCAGCGGCCAGCTGTCACCAAAGCGCGGGTCAAGCAGCTTGACCTGCAAGGGCTGCAAAGGGGCCACCAAAGTGGAAGGTGCCTGGGTCATGCGTGAAGCCTCCGCGCGATCAGCGCCAGCAGTTGTTCGGCCAGCTCGCGCTTGGAGGTGGCCGGGAAGACCTGTTCGCCGTCCTGCCAGAAAGCCGTGGCGGCGTTGTTGTCACTTTCAAAACCACCACTGCTGATGCCCACCTGGTTGGCGATCACCAGATCCAGGCGCTTGTCGACCAGCTTGCCGCGTGCATATTTCTCCACATCGTGGGTCTCGGCGGCAAAGCCGACCACCAGCTTCAGCGACTGCGTCTGTGCGGCGACTTCGGCGAGGATGTCCGGGGTGCGCACCAGCTCGATCACCAGCGACTGGCTGTCGGCGGTCTTCTTCAGCTTCTGCGCGGCCACCTGGCGCGGGGTGTAATCGGAGACGGCGGCCGCACCAATATAGATGTCGGCCGGCAGCGCCTTCAGTACGGCATCGCGCATCTGCGCGGCCGAGCGCACGTCCACCCGCTGCACGCCCGGCGGCGTCGCCAGCTGTACCGGGCCACTGACCAGCACGACCTGCGCGCCCAGGGCCGCGGCGGCACCGGCGAGCGCAAAGCCCATCTTGCCGCTGCTGCGGTTGCCAACGTAGCGCACCGGGTCGATGTCTTCATAGGTCGGGCCGGCGCTGATGAGCAGGCGCAGGCCCTGCAGCGCCCGGGTCTCCGGTGCGGTGGCCGCTGCCGCAGCAACCGGGCCGCCCACGCTGGCCAGCGCGGCAACGATATCGTCCGGCTCGGCCAGCCGACCGGGGCCCGACTCGCCTTCGGCCAGTGGCCCATCGACCGGGCCGATGACCTGGGCGCCACGTTGGCGCAGCAGGGCGATATTGGCCTGGGTGGCCGGGTGCAGCCACATGCGATGGTTCATCGCCGGGCATACGGTGAGCGGCGCGGTGCTGGCCAGGCACAAGGTACTGACCAGGTCATCGGCATGGCCCTGGGCCAACCGTGCCAGCAGATCCGCCGTGCCCGGCGCGACCACGATGCGGTCGGCCCAACGCGCCAGTTCGATGTGGCCCATGGCCTGTTCGGCGGCGCTGTCCCACAGGGTGGTGCGCGTGGGCTGGCCAGACAGTGCCTGGAAGCTGAGGGGGGTGACGAACTGCTGGGCACCGGCGGTCATCGCCACCTGGACCAGGGCCCCGGCATCCCGCAGGCGGCGTACCAGTTCCAGCGCCTTGTAGGCCGCGATTCCGCCGCCGACGCACAACAGCAGTTTCTGGCCTTCCAGCGCGCGGGCCGACGCGGGGAGGGCGTTGGGAGAATCAGCCACCGGGAAATCCTGTGCAAACGAGGGCGCTAGCTTACCCGATGGCCGGCAACGTCCCGGTACACAGCGCACATAGCGCGCAGCTATCAGCAGATGGAACTCCGGCTACAACGTTTTCCGGGTTGCCCTCCTTCGGATTCGGAACTTTCCTATACCTCTGCCTGCCGCCGCTTGAGCAGAATCATCGCAGGCCCCCTCGGGAGTGCCGTCTGGTTTTCCTGGGAGTACGCCGTGCATCCGCGCATCATCATCGCCGACGACCATCCGGTCGTACTGCACGGCATCCGCATCGTCCTCGAGCGCCACCACATGTCGGTGGCCGGCGCCGCCGCCGATGGCGCCGGGCTGCTGGATCTGGTTGCCCGGCAGCCCTGCCACGCGGTGCTGACCGACCTGTCCATGCCCGGCACCGGGCCCGATGGCGCCGACCTGCTGGATACGCTGCGACGGCGGCACCCTGCGCTGCCGGTGGTGGTACTGACCGGCGCGCGCCACCCGGGACTGCTGGACGGCCTGCTGCGCGAAGGCCTGCACGGGCTGGTGGACAAGAGTGCCGATTTCGGTGAGCTGCCGCAGGCCCTGCGCGCGGCCATGGCCGGCAAGGTATTCGTGTCCCAGCAACTGCGCCACCTGCTGCAATCCCGCGATCTGTTGCTGTCGCGGTCACAGGCGCCGCTGTCGGCACGTGAACAGGAGGTGGTGCAGCTGCTGGGAAATGGCCTGAGCGTGAATGCCATTGCCGAGCATTGCGGGCGCAGCGCCAAGACCATCAGCCGCCAGAAGGCCGAGGCGATGCGCAAGCTGGGCCTGGACAGGAACCAGGAGCTGTACGACTACCTGCAGCTCCAGCGCGTGTGAGGCGTTGACCGACGCCCTGCGGCGGCAAATGCCGATGGTGGCCGCGCGCGCGGGCAACCACCATGCAGCCATGCCCATTCACGACTGGCCCCCCGAGGAACGACCGCGCGAGAAACTGCTGGCGCGCGGCCCCGCTGCCCTGTCCGATGCCGAGCTGCTGGCCCTGTTCCTGGGTTCCGGCTTCGGTGGTCGCGATGCGGTGCAGACCGCGCGCGATCTGCTCACCAGCCACGGCCCGCTGCGCGTGCTGCTGGACCGCCCCGCCACCGAGCTGGCCCGCCTGCCCGGTCTGGGGCCGGCGCGCAGCTGCACGCTGGCGGCGGGCCTTGAGCTTGCGCACCGCTACCTGGCTGCCGAACTGGCCCACGGCGAGAGCGTGGGCGACAACCCGCTGGCGGTCGGCCGCTACCTGCAACACCGGCTGCGAGGGCAGGCCCGGGAACTGTTCCTGGTGCTGTTCCTGGACAACCGGCACCGGCTGATCGCCTGCGAAGAACTGTTCGCCGGCACCATCAATGCCGCCCCGGTCTACCCCCGCGAAGTGGTGCGACGGGCCTTGCTGCACAACGCGGCGGCGGTGATCCTCAGCCATAACCACCCCTCCGGCGACCCTGAGCCCTCTGGCGCCGATGCACGCATCACCGAGGAACTGCAGCAGGCCCTGGCCCTGGTCGACATCCGCCTGCTGGACCACTTCGTGATCGGCGAGGGGCGGCCCGTTTCATTTGCTGAACGCGGCCTGCTGCCGCAGGTGCAGCCACGCCTGTTCGGTTGAGGCTGCTGGCCCGGCGTGCCCGACCGTCCGGCGCTGCGGGCGCCCCTGCGGGCAGGCCACGGTCAGCGTACACGCCGGCATCTGCGCTAAAATGGGCGATTCCGCCGCTCATTCTCACAGCAGGCCTCGTGAAAAATCTCCTCCGCGCCCTGATCGGCCAAGGCATCGAAGCCTTGCGCGCCAATGGCACCCTGCCCGCCGACTCCCTGCCGCCGGACTTCGTGGTCGAGCGCCCGAAGACCCGCGACCACGGCGACTTCGCCACCAATGCCGCCATGCTGCTGGCCAAGGCCGCGCGCAGCAACCCGCGGGCACTGGCCCAGGCGCTGGTGGACGCGCTGCCGCGCAGCGAGGACGTCAGCAAGGTCGAGATCGCCGGGCCCGGCTTCATCAACTTCCACCTGGCCCCGGCCGCATACCAGCGCGAAGCCGCCTCGGTCATCAAGGAAGCCCACGACTACGGCCGCAACCTGTCCGGCAATGGCCGCACGGTGGGCGTTGAGTATGTGTCGGCCAACCCGACCGGTCCGCTGCACGTCGGCCACGGCCGCGCTGCGGCGATCGGTGACTGCGTGGCACGCGTGCTCGATGCCAACGGCTGGAACGCCAAGCGCGAGTTCTACTACAACGATGCCGGCGTGCAGATCGAAAACCTGGCGCTGTCGGTGCAGGCACGCATCAAGGGCATCGCCCCGGACCAGGATGGCTGGCCGGAAGGCGGCTACCGCGGTGAGTACATTGCCGACGTCGCCCGCGCCTATCTGGCCGGCGCCAGTGTCGACCTGGAAGGCACCATGGTGGTCGGCGCCAAGGATCCGGACGACATGGCGGCGATCCGCCGCTTCGCCGTGGCTTACCTGCGCAACGAGCAGAACCTGGACCTGGCCGCGTTCGGCGTCGACTTCGACATCTATTTCCTGGAAAGTTCGCTGTACGCCGACGGCAAGGTCGCCGAGGCCGTGTCCAAACTGCAGGCCTCGGGCCACACCTACGAGGAAGGCGGCGCGCTGTGGCTGCGCAGCACCGACTTCGGTGACGACAAGGACCGCGTGATGCGCAAGTCCGACGGCACCTTCACCTACTTCGTGCCGGACGTGGCCTACCACCTGTCCAAGTGGCAGCGTGGCTACGAGCGCGCGATCACCGAGCTGGGCGCCGACCACCACGGTTCGCTGGCCCGCGTGCGCGCCGGCCTGCAGGCCCTGGAAGTGGGCATTCCGCAGGGCTGGCCGGAATACGTGCTGCACCAGATGGTCACCGTCATGCGCGGTGGTGAGGAAGTGAAGCTGTCCAAGCGTGCCGGCAGCTACTTCACCCTGCGCGACCTGATCGAAGAAGCCGGCCGCGATGCCACCCGCTGGTTCCTGATCGCACGCAAGCCCGATTCGCAGCTGACGTTCGATATCGACCTGGCCCGCCAGCAGAGCAACGACAACCCGGTGTTCTACGTGCAGTATGCGCACGCCCGCGTCTGCAGCCTGCTGCGCCAGGCGCAGGAGAAGGGGCTGGTGTATGACCAGAGCAATGGCCTGGGCAACCTTGGCCGCCTGGCCGACGATGCCTCGCTGCAGTTGATGAATGAAATCTCGCGGTACCCGGAAGTGGTGGAAGCGGCGGGCGTGGCTCTGGAACCGCACCTGGTGGCGCAGTACCTGCGTGAATTGGCGCATGCCTTCCACACGTGGTATCACGGGACACCGGTGCTGGTGGACGACGCCACCGACCGCAACGCCAAGCTGACCCTGGCCTGCGCCGCGCGCCAGGTGCTGGCCAATGGTCTCGACCTCCTGGGCGTCAGCGCCCCGGAAAAAATGTAAGTCTCAGGAGACGCAGTACACATGGCAGCACGACGCGGCAAAAGCCAGGCACGACGCAACGGCAGCAGCCAGGGCACACCCGGATGGGTATGGCTGGTCGCCGGTGTGGCCATTGCTGCCGTGGTGTTCCTGGCGGCGCCGAACCTGTTCAAGGGCGAAGGCGATGGTTTCCTGCGTGCGGGCCCGCAGCCGAACCCGAACGCACAGCCGGCCCCGGTTGCCGATGCCGACAGCGATGTCGGCAGCCAACCGGCAGAAGCGCCGGCGGCCACGCCGAAACCGGCAGAACCGGCCAAGCCGGCGGCTACCCAGTACGACTTCTATACCCTGCTGCCGGGCAAGGAAGTGGAGATGTCCGACGCTGAACTGGCCGCCAGCACGCGCGCCGAGGAACTGCGCCGGGCCAAGGCCGAGGCGCAGCGTGCGCAGGCTGCCCTGGAAGGCAAGCCGGTTCCGGCGGCTGCGGCTGCGGCACCGGCGGCGACCACCAGCGTGGCCAGCACCACCCCGGCCACCAGCACGGCACGCCCGCTGCCGGCACCACTGAGCGAACGCCCGGCGGCAGCCACGCCGTCGGCTTCGACGGCAGCACCGGCGCCCACCAGCACGGCGGCGACCACGCCGCCCGCGCGTGCGGAGGCTGCGCAGGCGGCTGCCGCCGCACCGGCCGCAGCGCCCGACAACACCCGCTACATCCTGCAGGCCGGTGCCTTCGGTGCGTCCGGCGATGCCGAAGCGACCAAGGCCAAGCTGGCGATGATGGGCCTGGCCGCACGGGTGGAATCGGCGCAGATCAACGGCAAGACCGTGTATCGCGTGCGCATGGGGCCATATGGCAGTGCCGGCGAGCTGTCAGAAGCCAAGCAGAAGCTGGATGGCACTGGGCTGCAGGCCATGGCGATCAAGGCGCAGTAAGCCGTTGCGGATGTGAATGAAAAAAGCCGGGCATTGCCCGGCTTTTTTGTGCTTTTGTAGAGCCGAGCCCATGCTCGGCTGCCGTTGAAAGGAGCCGAGCATGGGCTCGGCTCTACAGAAAGCGAAGCGCCCCGGTCAGCCTTCGCGGGCGACCTGGAAACCAGCGAACGACTGGCTCACCGGCATCAGTTCGAGGCGATTGATGTTCAGGTGGGGCGGCAGCGTGGCCACCCAGAAAATCTGCTCGGCGATGTCTTCGGCGGTCATCGGGTTGGCGCCCGTGTAGAGCTTGTCCGAGGCGGCCTGGTCGCCATGGGTGCGGACCACGGTGAATTCGGTTTCGGCCATGCCCGGTTCGATCGTGGTCACGCGTACGCCGGTGCCGTGCAGGTCAGAGCGCAGGCCCAGCGAGAACTGGCTGACGAAGGCCTTGGTGCCGCCATAGGCGTTACCGCCCGGGTACGGGTACACGCCAGCCACCGAGGAGATGTTGATGATCGCACCCTTGCGCTCGACCAGCAGCGGCAGCAGGCGATGGGTCAGGGTCACCAGGGCGGTGATGTTGGTGTCGATCATGGTGGTCCAGTCCGACAGCTTGGCGCTCTGCGCCGGCGCGGTGCCCTGGGCCAGGCCGGCGTTGTTGACCAGCAGGTCGATGCCACCGAAGGCCGGCGGCAGGCCCAGCAGCGCCGCTTCCATCGCCACCGGGTCGCGCACGTCGAACACCGCGGCGTGCACTACGTCCTTGCCATAGCGGTCGACCAGCGGCTGCAGGCGTTCGCTACGGCGGCCGGTGGCGATCACTTTCCACCCGGCCTGGGCGAAGCGATGGACGGCGGCGGCGCCGAAGCCGGAGGTGGCGCCGGTAATCAGGACGGTGCGGGTCATGCAGACAACTCCGTGGGAAACCAGACCCCCATTCTGGCACCGTCGGCCGGTGCCTGCGTTGCCCGATCAGTGCGCGATGGCCAGGCTGGGCGCCTTGCTGGGGTCAGAGCCCTTTGCCGTGGCAAAGATATCCGACCCCGGCAGGGTTCAGCGCAGGCGGAACACCCGCGCCTTGGGCAGGTCTTCGTCCACCTGCAGGAACCAGCGCCCGGCGATGCCCGGAATCACCTCGATCTGCGGCGCCTGCAGGGTCCGGCGCAGTTTCATCTGGCCTTTCATCACCTGCCACTGCTGGCCATTGTCGAGGGTGAAAACGGTGCCCGGCTCCCAGCCGGCGACATCGCCCACCACCCGTGCCGTAACCGGGCCTTCCTCCAGGCCCAGGTGCATGGCGGCCGGGGCCGGCACATCTGCTGGCAAGGGTGCTGCGGGCAAGGATGCCGGCGGCTGGGCTGCCAGGGCCCCCGCCGCCGGCGCTGCGCTTTCCGCCTCGCGCAGTACCCGGTTCAGTGCCTGCAGCTGTGCCGGGCTCAGCCCCACTTCGGCGAGCTGGGCCGCGTTGAGGCGCTGTTCGACCGGTACGAAGCGGTCCTGGGCAAGGGCGGGCAGGCTGCTGGCGACCAGCAGGGTGGACAGGAGAAACCGGCGCATCGGCAGACATCCAGCGGAAGTACGCACACGATGCTGCAGCCCGATGACAGTCCGGTGACAGCCGCAGGGCCGGTACAATGGGCCATGATCAACAACGATGTCCTGCGCAGCGTGCGCTATTGCCTGGACCTGGGCGACCACCACGTGGTGACCCTGTGCCAGATGGCCGACCCGGCGTTCGCCGTCGATACTGACCAGGTGAAGGCCTGGCTGCGGCGCGATGAGGAACCCGGCTTCGAGGCGATGAGCGACACCGCGCTGGCGCACTTCCTGGATGGCCTGATCGTTCACCTGCGCGGTCGCGACGACAGCCAGCCGCAGCGTGCGGTGGAAACCCGCATCGACAACAACCTCGTACTGAAGAAGCTGCGCGTGGCCTTCCAGCTGCGCGACGTGGATCTGATGGACATCTTCGCCAGCGTCGGCTTCAAGGTGTCCAAGTCCGAGGTCGGCGCACTGTTCCGCCAGCCCGGCCACGCCAACTACCGGCGCTGCCTGGACCAGATGCTGCGCAATTTCCTCAAGGGCCTGAGCCTGCGCGTGCGCGGCTGAGCACGGCATCGACGAAGGCGCGCGCCGCAGGCGTGGGCAGGCGTTGCCAGGCCAGATGGACGCGCCGGGTCGGGGTCGGCTGCAACGGAATCTGCACCGCCCCCACGAAGCCTTGGGCGACCCGCTCCGGCACGATGCCCACCGCCAGCCCATGGCGGACGAAACGCTCGACCAGTTCCATCTGGTTGACCTCGAAACGCACCGGGTGTGGCAGCCCAGCGGCCGCGAACGCATCGTCGGTCTGCCGGCGCGCGCCGGTACCGCGCGGGAAATCCACCAGCGCCTCGTCGCGCAGTGCGGCCAGCGGCAGCCGTGCCTGTGCGGCCAATCGATGGGTGGGGGCCAGCACCGCCACCAGTTCCTCTTCCTGCAGCATCTGCTGGCACACCCCATCCAGGCTGGCCGAGGGCGCCAGTCCGACCAGCGCGACATCCAGCTCCCGCGCCTGCACCTGGGCGATGAGCGTTTCGCTCTTGTCCACGCGCAGCTGGAACTCCACCTGCGGGTAGGTCTGGCGGAAGGTGGCGAGGATCGCCACGGTGTCGATGTCGGTGAGCGAGGAGATCTGCCCGATCGCGAGCGTGCCACGCACCTGGCCGGTAACGGCCGCCACATCCGCACGCAGGTGGCGCAGGCTGGCCAGCACCTGTCGCGCATGCACCAGCAGCGCCTCGCCGGCCGGCGTGATGCGCACCTGGCGGGGTAGACGCTCGAACAGCGACGTACCCAGTTCTTCTTCCAGATGCGCGATCTGGTGGCTCAGCGCCGACTGCACCACATGGCAGCGCGCAGCGGCCCGGGTGAAGTTGCCCTCCTCGGCGAGGGCCACGGCGAATTCCAGCTGCTTGAGGTTCACTCGATCATCTATTTTCCAGATGCCAGGGATGATGATGATTCATTTCCATCATCGCTGCATCGGGAGGACACTGTGCGCCCCACGTTATGGAATGCCCTGTGAGCCCTTCCCTTCCCGCCCTGCACCGCTGGCAGGTTCTGCTGATGTCGGTCGCCACCGGCGTGGCGGTGGCCAGCAACTACTACGCGCAACCGTTGCTGCACACCATCGCCGATGCCTTCGGCGTACCGTTCGGCCAGGTCGGCATGGTGGTCACCGCCGCCCAGCTCAGTTACGCCGCCGGACTGATCCTGCTGGTGCCCCTGGGTGACCTGTTCGAGCGCCGCCGCCTGATCGTGGTGATGAGCCTGCTTTCGGCCAGCGGCCTGGTCATCAGCGCCTGCGCGCCTTCGCTGACCTGGCTGCTGGTGGGCACGGCCATTACCGGCCTGTTCTCGGTGGTGGCGCAGGTGCTGGTGCCGTTTGCCGCCACCCTGGCCGCCCCGGAACACCGGGGCCGCGTGGTTGGCACGCTGATGAGCGGCCTGCTGCTGGGCATTCTGCTGGCGCGTACCGTGGCCGGCCTGCTGTCCAGCCTGGGCGACTGGCGCCTGGTCTATGCCATCGCCGCCGCTGTGCTGGTGCTGACCGCGCTGGCCCTGCAGCGCGGGCTGCCGCGCTTCCATCACACTGCCGGCCTGGGCTATTTCGCCCTGCTGCGCTCGATCGGCACCTTGTTCGTGCAGGAACCGGTGCTGCGCCAGCGCACCCTGCTGGGCGCCTGCAGCTTCGCCATGTTCGCCATCTTCTGGACGCCCCTGGCGTTCCTGCTGGCACAGCCGCCGTACGAATACAGCGACGCCACCATCGGCCTGTTCGGCCTGGTCGGTGCCGCCGGCACGCTGGCAGCGGGGCTGGCCGGGCGCATGTCCGACCGCGGGCAGGCCGGTCGCGCCACCGCCATCGCACTGGTGATGCTGCTGCTGTCGTGGCTGCCGCTTGGCCTGTCGGCGCATTCGCTGCTGGCATTGCTGGTGGGCGTGGTGGTGCTGGACCTGGCCGCGCAGCTGCTGCACGTCAGCAACCAGAACCTGATCTACGCGCTGCAGCCGGAGGCACGCAACCGCCTCAACGCCGGCTACATGACCGGCTATTTCATCGGTGGTTCGCTGGGGTCACTGCTGTCGGCGCAGGTGTACCAGCACTTTGGCTGGACCGGCGTGTGCGTGGCCGGTGCGGTGGTGGCCGTACTGGCCCTGCTGCTGTGGCTGCCCGGCGCGTGGCGTGCGCGCCAGGCAACCGCGGCCCACTAGAAACTGCCCTGAAGCGCCAGCTCCCAGCGGCCACCGGCGTTGCCCGGGAACAGCCGGCGGGCGGCGTTGTCGGTGTCATGCACGGTGGCGCGCAGTTCCCAGGCCGGGGCCAGGGTGGCGATGGCGCTGAGCTGGCCATGCAGGTAGTCCGGCCCCTGTGCGTCGGCCAGCCAATAGCGGCCGGCCGCCGCTTCCAGGCGGAAGCGTGCATTCAACGGCAGGCGGCCGCCCAGCTGTGCATAGGTGCCGCGGTGGCCACCGGCCAGCGCATCGCTGGAATGGGCCAGCTGCAGCCAGGCCCACTGCTTCCAGCTGAGCGTTGCGCCCAGTTCGGTCCAGTCCAGCGCACGGCCGGTGCCCGGGTACAGATAGCGGGTGAGGTTGGCATCCAGGCTCCAATCCTGCGCCACGGCACCGGACCAGCCGGCCACCAGATCGAATTCCCGGCTTGCACCGATGTCCGGGGTGAACGACACGTTCGATCCCCACACGCTGGCATACAGGCCCGATGGCAGTGCCAGCTTCGCGCCGGCCTGCACTGCCGGGTCGCCTGCGGTCTGCGAACTGCCGCGCCATAGGTAATCGCTGGTCACGGCCACGCTGCCGCTGGCCTGCGCCTGCGCGCTGCCGGCTGCGAGCAGGCCGGCCACCAGCGCGGCCACCGCCGTGCTCATCCCCTTGCTGTCCACTGCGTGGTGTTCCTCATGGAAGGCGGTCGCGCCGCCGGGACGGCAGTGTCGGCGGCGTGCCCGTAACGGATCGATGGCGCAGCGGCAGGCCTGGCGCAAATTCAACGTAAAGCGCTCAGGCCTCGACGGTTGCCGGGGTATCATGGCGCCCTGCCAAAAGGAGCCCTGCGTGGACGCCATCCTGACCCCGGTATCGATCGGCGAGCTGATCGACAAGATCACCATTCTCGAGATCAAGGCCGAGCGCATCGACGATGCCGCCAAGCTGGCCAACGTACGCACCGAACTGGACGGCCTGCTGCCGTTGCTGCAGCAGCAGTTGCAGGCGCAGCCGGCGCTGGGCGCGCTGCGCACCCAGCTCAAGGCGATCAACGAACGCATGTGGGACATCCAGGACCAGCTGCGTGACAAGGAAGCGGCGCAGGTGTTCGACGATGCGTTCATCCAGCTGGCGCGCGGCGTGTACGGTACCAATGGCGAGCGCATCGTGGTGAAGAACGAGATCAACCGCGTGGCCGGCTCGGCGCTTGTGGAAGAAAAGCAGTACCAGGGCGAGTAAGCCCCGCGTTACCCGCATTCGAGCAGGTGGCGGATGCGGAACAGCTCGCCATCGCTGTGGATGCCCAGCTTCTGGTAGGCGGCTTTCTTCTGCGTGCTGATGGTGCTGGCCGAGCGCTGGAAGTGCCGCGCCACCTCGCCGGTGCTGCAGCCCTGCAGCACCATCCGCAGTACTTCGCGTTCGCGACGGCTGAGCGGGGTGAGGGTCAGGCCCGGCGCGCGCCGCGTGCGCGAGCGGTTGAGCTGGGTGCGCAGCTCCGGTGGCACGAACCTGCCGCCACGGGACACCGTCTCCAGCGCGCGCAGCAGCATCTCCGGCGATGTGGCCTTGGACAGGAACCCGCGTGCACCGGCGTCCATGGCCGTGGCCACCGTGCTGGCATTGCAATGGGCGGACAGTACCAGCACCGGCAGGCGCGGCCAGCGCCGCGTCAGTTCGCGCAACAGGGCCAGGCCATCGCCGAGGTCACCCAGTGGCAGGGCATCGACCACCAGCAGGTCCACCGCCTGTGGATCCCGCTGCAGCAGCGCCATCAGCTGGGCCTCGTCGGCATAGCTGGCGCAGACCTGCACGCCGCCGTGCTGCCTCAACAGCACTTCCACACCCAGCCGCAGCACCGGATGCGGATCCAGCAACGCCAGCCGGCGCGGCCGATCGGGAAGCAGGGGAGGAAGCGCAGGCGGCAACGGAAAGGTCCTGTAGGACAGGCCCTCATCCTGGGACTGGCCCGCCAGCAGCGGAATCCAATTTATTGCAATGCAGCAAGCGACACCGCCTGCGGTCACCTTCCGTTCCGGTTTGTCAGAACGCGACAGGCCCGGCAATGCCGGGCCTGTCGATGCACGTTCAGCGCGCGGACGCGCTGCGTTGCGATTACCAGCTGAAACGCGGGCCGACGGTGTATTCCTTGTCGCCGTGGCGGTTCATCTTCAACTCCCCGTTCAGGCCCCAGTTCTGGTTCAGCTTGACCTGGCCACCCAGGCGGCCGTACCACTGGCCTTCCGGGTTGACGCCGTGCTTCTTCGAATAATCTTCGTAACCCACCAGGCCGTAGACTTCAGCGTGCGGGCCGAAAGCGGTGCGGATACCGGCTTCAGCGCTGTAGCCGTTGAAATCCAGGCCGTGCTTCGGGTCGAACTTCTGGTAGGCGACGCGGGCAACGAAGTCGCTCGACGGTGCGATTTCAACGTTGTAGCCGGCACCGACCTTCCACTGGTCAACCTTCAGGTTGGTGTTGTCGATCTCCTGGCGGCTGTACTCACCGAACGCGTGGAAATTCGGCAGGAAGCCGTAGGAACCCTTGACGCCCCAACCGTCGGCCTTGACGCCATCAACGTCGGTCTTGGCGTAATCGGCTTCAGCATAGTTGTAGGACAGGTTCTCGGCGGCCGAGGCAGTGAACGGCAGGGCAGCGGCCAGCGCCAGGGCAATCAGCGAATTCTTCATGGGGGTACACCTTTGCTTTCTTATGTTGTGCAGCAGCGCCAGGGCGCCATCGCATCGGGAATGTAAATTCTGCGTTATCCGCCACAACGCTCCCTGAAAACAGCGATCTTCGTACTGCTGAATTTTCTGGCTTGATTCAGGCACTCTCAGGCATACACGCGCGCTGCGCGAACGCAGATCTGCCGTGAGTGCGATGTGGTTGCAGCACCGGTGTCGATTTCCCCCACGCCGGTTCGTCGGTCCATTGAAGGCCGTGCATGCGGCACGGTCCAACCGGAGGCAGGCAATGAGTTACATCGATGGTTTCGTCCTGGCGGTACCCACCGCCAACAAGGAGAAGTTTCTCGCCCACGCACGCGCGGGTAATCCCGGTTTCATCGAGTTCGGCGCGCTGCGCGTGGTCGAGTGCTGGGGCGATGACGTGCCGCACGGCAAGACCACCGACTTCTTCGGCGCGGTGAAAGCCACGCCGGAGGAAACGGTGGTGTTCTCCTGGATCGAGTGGCCGGACAAGGCCACCCGCGATGCAGGCATGAAGAAAATGATGGAAGACCCACGATTCGATCCAGCGAAGAATCCGATGCCGTTCGACGGCGCGCGGATGATCTACGGTGGTTTCGTGCCGATCTACGAACTGACGGCCTGATCAGCGCAGGCCGGGGCCAGGCGCGCGCTCAGCGCGCATCCGCATCATCACTTGCAGCAGCATGGCCGGCGCCCAGTGCGGCGCCGGCACCGAGGCCCATGCCGCCCATGCCGCCCCCCATTCCGCCGCCACCGCCACCACCGCGGCTGCCCTTGGCATCGCCGTCGCTGCGGCCCTTGCCGGCGCCACCGCCGCTGCCACCGGGACGGGTCGGCCCCTGTGCGGGAATGTGCAGCCCGGCGGGAATCGGTGCCAGGTCGAGCGCTTCGCGCACGAAATCACGCAACGACACTACCAGTTCATGGGTATGCACGGGCCGCCCGTGTGCCAGCTCGTCGGCTGCGCGCGCCGCCAGCCGCACCTGCTCGTCGGTGCCCAGCAGCAGGATATCCGACAGCGCGGCTTCAACCGCATCGCGGATGCGCCGGGCGCGATCCGAACCCAGCTCGGTAATGCCTTCAGCCGCTTCGCGCTGGCGCAGTTCGCGGCGATGGGTGGGGTCCACGCCCAGCTCGCCGGTGAACGAACCTCCCAGGGTCTTGTAGGCCGCCATCAGCGTGCGCAGGCGTTCGTTGATCTGCCGGTTCTCGCGCTCGCGGCGCTGCTGCAGGGTCTGCATCACCAGCAGGCGGATGCCCACGCCCAGCAGGGTGATGAGGACCAGGCCGGCCAGGGTGGACAGCACGCCCTGCCAGGAACTGAAATCGATACCGCGCATGCCAGGCGCTCCGGCGGGAAGAACCTGCATCTTGCCGCAATGCCTGCCCCTGAAATGCGAAAGGCCCTCCCGCCCGAGGCGGAAGGGCCTTCTGTCGCCGCGCGATTACTTGCGCTTGGCGACCTTGCGCACGGCCTTGGCCGGCGCCTTCTTGGCAGCGGCCTTCCTGGCCGGGGCCTTCTTGGCGGCAACCTTCTTCAGCGGTGCAGCCTTCTTGCCCACGGTCTTGCGGGTGGCGGCGACCTTCTTGCCGACAACCTTCCTGGCAGCAGCGGTCTTCTTGGTTGCAACCTTCTTGGTGGCTGCAACCTTCTTGCCGACGACCTTCTTGGCAGCGGCGGTCTTCCTGGTGGCGACCTTCCTGGTGGCGGCAACCTTCCTGCCGACAACCTTCTTCGCAGCCACGGCCTTCTTGCCGGCGACCTTCTTGGCAGCAACGGTCTTCTTGGCAACAGCCTTCCTGGCGGTGGCGACCTTCTTGCCGACCACCTTCTTGGCGGCCGCGGTCTTCTTGGCAACGGTCTTCTTGGCGACGGCAGCCTTCTTGGTGGCGGCCTTCTTCACGGTAGCGACCTTCTTGCCGGCAGCCTTGGTGGTCTTCTTGGCCGCAGCGGCCTTCTTGGTCACAGCCTTGCCGGCAGCAGCCTTCTTCTTGGCCACTTCCTTCTTCAGGGCAGCGGCTTCGGCCTTGGCGTTCTTCTTGGCGGCTTCCAGCTTCTGCTTGGCCTTGGCAACCGTCTTGCCGACCGACTTGGCAGCCTTCTCGGCCTTCTTGGCAACGGTCTTCTCGACCTTGGCCACGGCCTTGTTGGCCTTGGCAACGCGGGTACCGGCAGCCTTGGTGGCGCGCTTGACGGTCTTCTTGACCGACTTCACGGCGTCTTCGGCGGCGTGGGCGATGGTCTCGCCAACGTTGGCGGCGGTTTCTTTAACGTTCTCGACAGCGTCGGTCACGACCGACACACCATTACCGTTGCTCATGTTGCCCTCCTGGGGGCCTGGATTGTCAAAACGGGGCGATGCTATACCGACATTGTCCATCGTGGAACGGGGCGCACATATCCAATCGCATCTGATGCGACGGTCCTGGTGTAGGCAGCACTCCGCAGCAAACCTGGCTGCATTCATAAAACCCCTTTATTTAAGTGCTGCGCGATGATGGTCGCGTGTTCGCCACTGCCGTGCAGGCCGATCCCCATGGCAGGGCGACAAGGTGTGCGGCCGGCGTCATCGCAACGCCAGGATGCGCCGAACTGCGCAGGTGTCGGCATGCAACGGCCGGCACTGGCCGCATGCCGGCGGGGTCGCCACGCGCATCGGGCGGCAGTCATTTTTCATGGGCCATTTATCCGGGTGGCGACACACTCATTCAGCTTGTTCTACCGTATAGGCCTACGTCCCCACTCCACCGCCAGCGAACCGACTCCCATGCGACCGCTTCCCACCCTGCTCACGCTCGCAATCGCCGCAGCATTTGGCGGCTTCGTTGCCACCGGCATCAATGCCCACCTGGACAACCGTGCCGATGCCGCACCGCTGCCGGCCGTGGTACCGACCATGGCGGCACTGCCGGCCGCCGTGGCCGGGCAGCAGGTGCCGTCACTGGCGCCCATGCTGGAAAAAGCCATGCCGGCGGTGGTCAGCGTCAACACCAAGCAGGTGGTGCGCGTGCGCAACCCCTTCTTCAACGACCCGTTCTTCCGCCGCCTGTTCCCGGACATCCCGCAGGAACGCATCAACGAATCGCTGGGCTCGGGCGTGATCATCGACGCCAAGGAGGGCCTGGTGCTGACCAACCACCACGTCATCGACAACGCCGATGACGTGCAGGTGACATTGGCCGACGGACGAACGGTCAAGGCCGAGTTCCTCGGTTCGGACCGCGACACCGACATCGCGCTGATCCGTATCCCGGCGCAGAACCTGACCGACATCAAGCTCGGCAACAGCGATCAATTGCGCGTGGGCGACTTCGTGGTGGCCATCGGCAATCCGTTCGGTTTCAGCCAGACGGTCACCTCGGGCATCGTCTCGGCGGTGGGCCGCAGCGGCATCCGTGGATTGGGATACCAGAACTTCATCCAGACCGATGCGTCGATCAACCCTGGCAACTCCGGTGGCGCGCTGGTCGACCTGCAGGGCCAGCTGGTCGGCATCAACACGGCCAGCTTCAATCCGCAGGGCAGCATGGCCGGCAACATCGGCCTGGGCCTGGCCATTCCTTCCAACCTGGCACGCAGCGTGGTCGACCAGCTGGTCAAGCACGGTGTGGTGGTGCGCGGCACGCTGGGCGTGGAAAGCCAGAACCTGAGCGCGCAGATCGCCCAGGGCCTGGGCCTGGGCGAAACCCGTGGCGCACTGATCACCCGCGTGCTGGCCGGTTCGGCCGCTGCGGCAGCCGGGCTGAAGCCGGGCGATGTGGTGGTCTCGGCCAACAACCAGCGCGTGGACAGCGCCGAGGCGCTGCACAACGTGGAAGGGCTGGCTGCGGTGGGCAGCGTGCTGAACCTGGAGGTACGCCGCGACGGCAAGCCACTGCAGGTCAAGGCCACGCTGAAGGAACAGGCACGTGCCGTCACCGGCGAGAGCCTGGACCCGCGCCTGACCGGTGCCACCTTCACCGACCTGCCCGAGTCGCTGCGCCAGTCCGGCGTGGGCGGCGTACTGGTGAGCGAGGTCACGCGTGGCAGCCGCGCCGCCAGCAACGGCCTGCAGCAGGGCGACATCATCGCCGAGGCCACAGTAGGCGAATTTGCCGACCTGGCCAGCTGGCGCGCCAACTTCCAGCAACGCCCCGCCACCCTGGTACTGCGCATCCTGCGCAACAATGGCCAGCAGCAGGGCCAGCTGGTGATGCGCTGATCGCCCTGCCGTAACACCCCCTATACCCGGCCGATGCTATTGCTGTACGTCCCATCGGCCGAACCCTTCGTTCGTCCCCCATCGCAACAGGAGTGATTCGATGAGCCCCACCAATACCGAAAACCTGAAGGAACACCTGGGTGAAGCTGGTTCCCACCTGAAGCAGGCCGCCAGCGCTGCCGGCGGTGCGATCAAGGGTGCAACCGGCGCCGCCGGGGATGAACTGCGCATCGGCAAGGCCAACGTCAAGGCCGAGCTGTCCGACAGCGCGCTGTCCGGCCTGGCCGCTGCCGAGTTCGGCGGCGCCGCTGCCAAGGAGCAGGTGGATGCCCTGATGGACAAGGGCAAGGATCTGGTCGACAGCGCCGCCGAGCTGATCCGTGAGCGTCCGCTGGCGTCGTTCGGCGTAGCCTTTGCCGCCGGCTGGCTGATCGCCAAGCTGGCCAGCAGCAGCGACAAGTAAGCTGCGGCGTGAGCGAAGAGACCACGCAAGCCCCCGATCCGGCGGCAACCCCGCCGCTGGACGAGAGCATCCGCCAGGTCGGCGCGGCCGGCAAGGCTGCGGCCGACTCGGCCAAGCACTCGCTGCGCTCGCTGCGGCGGTTGGCTTCGGCCGACTTTGCCTTGGCCCGCAGCGCATTCGGCCGTGCCCTGGCTTGGGCCGGGGTGGGCATCGTCTTCGGGGCCTCGGCCTGGCTGCTGATGGCCGCCACCCTCATCGCCCTGCTGCAGAGCTGGGGCCTGAGCTGGCTGCAGGCCCTGCTGATCACCTCGCTGCTGAGCCTGGCGGTGACCGGCTACGCAATCTGGCGCGTGTCCTATTTCTTCCACCACACCGGCATGCATGCCACCCGGCGCCAGTTGTCGAAGTTGGGCCTGTTTGATGAGCCCAGCGAGGATGATCCGGACGCCGATGTGCAGATCCCGGAGGGCAAGCCATGAAATTCGGCGCACTGCAGCGGCGGGTGAAGCGCTGCGAACAGGTGATGGCCGTGCGCATGGCCGAAACCGGGGACAACTGGACCGTGCTCAGCCAGGTGTGGCGCCAGGGCTGGTCACCACTGCGCATCATCACGGTGGGCCTGGCCGGTGGCTTCATCGCCGGCAAGCTGGAAGTACCCGGCAAGGTCAACGGTGCCCGCTGGCTGCAGATGATTGGTTCGGTCTCCAACCTGTTCGCCAGTGGCCAGGCGGCCTTCGCTGCGGCGATGGCTGCGCATGCGGCCGATACGGCCGATGAGGCGGCGGACCAGGCCGATGAAGCGGCCGAGCAGATGGCACCGCAGGCGCAGACCCAGCCCGCACCACGCGCGCCTGCCACGCCGGAACCGGAGCTGCGCGAACCGCAGCCGGCCGAAGCGGCCACCGACGTCTCCGAACGTTGACTCCCTGCACCCGCCGCGTTGATCGCGGCGGGCGGATAATGGGCTTCCCTTCCCGGTCGGTGCGTCGATGAGCGAGTCCCTGCTGAACCCTGCGGCCCCCGAGCGGGATGACCACGTACCCCTGCCGCCGCCATCGCGCCCGCGCGGACCGATGTCGCTGGTGGTGCTGGCCACGCTGGCCGTGGCCTTCACCCTGTGGGCGGCGCAGGACATCATCCTGCCGGTGCTGCTGGCGATGTTTTTTGCTCTGGTCGGCAATCCGATCCTGCGCTTCCTGCGCCGGATGTGGATCCCTCGCGCGGTCGGTGCGCTGCTGATCCTCGGCGCCGGCCTGGGGGTGACCACTTCGTTGGGCGTGCAGCTGATCGGACCGGCAATGGACTGGGCCCAGGAGGCGCCGCAGCAGCTGCGCAAGGTCGCCCGCCAGGTGCAGGACCTGACCAAGCCGGTGCAGCAGGCCAACCTGGCCGCAGAGAACTTCGCCCGCGTGGCCGGTGGTGAAAGCAACCGCAAGATCCAGGTCATCCGCACCCAGCTGGACGACCCCTACCGCATGCTGACCCGGGCCCCCAAGCTGGCCGCTTCGGTGCTGGCGGTGGTGCTGCTCACCCTGTTCTTCATGATCTATGGCGAGAGCCTGCAGCGGGCGGCCATCGCCCTGTTCCCCAACCGCCAGCAGCAACGCTTCACTACCGACATCCTGCGTTCGATCGAACGCGAGGTTTCCCGCTACGTGCTTACCATCAGCGTCATCAACACGCTGGTCGGCCTGGTGTTTGCCGGCGTGCTGATGCTGCTGGGGATCGGCCTGCAGGAGGCGCTGCTGTGGGGCACGGTGGCCGCCCTGCTGAACTTCGCGCCGTACGTGGGCCCGCTGATCGGCGTGGCGATGATGCTGCTGATGGGCTTTGTCGAGTTCCGCGATCCGCTGCAGGCGCTGCTGCCGGCCGCCGCCTACCTGGGCCTGCACACTCTGGAAGGGCAGCTGGTGACCCCCATCGTGCTCGGCCGGCAGATGAAGCTGTCGCCGCTTGTGCTGATCCTGGCCCTGATGGTGTTCGGCTGGGCCTGGGGCATGGTCGGGCTGCTGCTGTCGGTACCGCTGCTGGTCTGCATCAAGCTGGTGCTGGCGCGCCTGGAAGGCATGCAGGGCTGGGCACGGCTGCTGGAATGAAAGCCTTGGCGGGCAGGCGTAGAATGGCGGTGTGAACTTTCCTGTCCAAGCCATTACCCTCGACCTCGACGACACGCTGTGGCCGTTCGCCCCGATCGGCGCCCGCATCGATGTGGTCCTGTACGAATGGATGTGCGAACACAGCCCCGCCACCGCCGCCCTGTACCCGGTGGCAGCGATGCGTGAACTGCGCGAGCGCTCCTTCCGCGACAATCCGCACCTGCACTTCGACCTGAGCGCGCTGCGCCGGCTGACGATCCAGGAGGCGCTGCAGAACAGCGGCGCCAGCCTGGACCTGCTGGAGCCGGCCTATGAAGTGTTCTATACCGCGCGCAACCAGGTGGAGTGCTATCCCGATGCCCTCGATGCACTGGCACGCATCGCCGCACGGGTGCCGGTGGCCGCACTGAGCAATGGCAACGCCGACCTGGAACGGATCGGCCTGTCGCATCATTTCGCCTTCCAGCTGGGCGCACGCGAACACGGCGCAGCCAAGCCCGAAGCGAGCATCTTCCACGCCGCCTGCGAACGCCTGGGCGTGGCCCCGGCGCAGGTGCTCCATGTGGGCGACCATATCGAGATGGACGTGGCCGGGGCGATCAGCGCTGGCCTGCGCGGGTGCTGGATCAACCGCGACGCTGCCACCTGGACCCATCCGCAGCTGCAGCCGGACCTGCAGTTCGACACCCTTACCGGCCTGGCCGACTGGTTGGATGCCAACCTCGATGCCGCCGACGAACACCGGAGCAACTGACGCATGAGCGAGATCACCGGCTTCACCGCCACGGCCACCACCGCACTGCCGCTGCACGTGCTGGACCGCGACCAGTACGCCAGCTGGAAGGCCGCGCAGCCGGCCGCCCAGCAGGCGTGGCTGGACGCGCAGGGCTTCACCGCCGCCGGCCACAGCGTGGCCCTGCTGCCGGGCGAGAACGGCCTGGCCGGTGCCGTGATGGGCGTGGGCGACCGCGCCGATGCCTACGCCTATGCGCATGCCCCGCACGCCCTGCCCGAAGGCAGTGTGTGGCAGCTGGCCACCGAACTGCCGGCCGCCAAACAGGCACTGCTGCAGCTGGGCTGGGGCCTGGGCAGCTACCGCTTTGACCGCTACCGCAAGCGCAACCGTGCGCCGGCGCAGCTGCTGGCCAGCCCCAGCGCGGAAGTGGCCGACCTGATCGCCGCCAGCCTGCGCGTGCGCGACTGGGTCAACACCCCGACCGAGGACATGGGCCCGCAGCAGCTGGAAGACGCCGCGCGAGCGTTGGCCGACGCCCATGGCGCACAGATCGAAGCGATCACCGGCGACGAACTGCTGAAGCAGAACTTCCCGGCCATCCATGCGGTGGGTCGTGCCTCGCACCGTGCGCCGCGCCTGATCGTGCTGCGCTGGGGCAAGGAAAGCGACCCGGCGCTGGCACTGGTCGGCAAGGGCGTGTGCTTCGACACCGGTGGCCTGGACATCAAGCCGGCCGACGGCATGCGCAACATGAAGAAGGACATGGGCGGTGCCGCCCACGCGCTGGCGCTGGCCGGGCTGGTGATGGCCCAGCAGCTGCCGGTGCGCCTGACCCTGCTGATTCCGGCAGTGGAAAATGCGATCGGCCCCGATGCCTTCCGCCCGGGCGAGATCATCGCCACGCGCAAGGGCCTGAGCATCGAGATCGACAACACCGACGCCGAAGGCCGGGTGATCCTGTGCGATGCGCTCACCTTTGCCGGCGAGCAGAAGCCGGACCTGGTGCTGGACTTCGCCACCCTCACCGGTGCCGCGCGCATCGCCCTCGGCCCTGACCTGCCGGCGCTGTTCAGCAACGACGATACGCTGGCCCAGCAATGGCTGCAGGCTGGCGATGAGACCCGCGACCCGGTGTGGCGCATGCCGTTGTGGCGCCCGTACCTGCGTTACCTGAACAGCGGTGTGGCCGACCTGGCCAACGCAGGCTCGCGCATGGCCGGCTCGGTCACCGCCGCGCTGTACCTGGAACGTTTCCTGGAGAACGGCCAGCGCTGGGCACACCTGGACGTATACGCCTGGAACGACGGTGAACGCCCGGGCCGCCCGGCCGGTGGCGAGGCCCTGGCCCTGCGTTCGGCCTGGGCGATGCTGAAGGCGCGGTACGGCTGAGCCCCCGATGCGCTCCTGCCCCAGCGGCCTGGCCGCTGGGGCGGTAGCGTGCACCACGGTAGAGTCGACTGTCAGTCGACTGCTCTTCAATTGGCCGTGGAAAATCCCGCGCTGCGCGCGGTAGTCGACCAACGGTCGACTCTACCCGTCGACGTCTCCCGCCGACGTTCCCCGCCCGGTGCTACCGGCGTGCTGGTAAATCTGACGAAAAATTGAATTTCGGCCCCGGCCGGGTTCTGCGAGGATGTGTGGGTCGACCACCCACACGATCCGTGAAGGCAGGAACCCGACCATGTCGCTCTTCCGCTACACCCGCGCCGGGCAGACGCCAGGCACACCGCGCAGGCACTCCCCGCTGCCCTGGATCGCCCTGATCGCACTCATCCTGGGTGGCATCGCACTGGCCTTCGCCTGGCTGGCCGGCTGGATCGGCAACCGCCTCACCGCGCAGCGCTTCACCGACACCATCGAAGCCACCGGTC
>NZ_JBNNHG010000045.1:0-26323 GCF_050268705.1 Stenotrophomonas sp. NPDC077659
CAACACGGCTCGCTCTTCCGAGCTCAGATGACTGTAATGCTTTCCCATGCCTGCAGCCTACGCGATTGTCGAGTGTTGCACTTGGAAGTTGAGTCTAAGCTCCATGACTACAATGAGGCGAGAGAAGTACATAGGCTATTCGTGGCAAGCGTACCGCTCATGGGAGGCGCGCTGGCCCAACGTCATTGCTTCCAATCGAAGAATCATCCGCGCGCATATCGAGGCGAACACCGGGTTGGCGGACGCTTTACGCTCTTCGGCGGCGAGCAGCCGCCGGCCCTTGCTTCAAGCCCACTCGGCGATGTGCCGTGGGGATTGAACGAACGCCGGATGGTGTCGGTGAAGTTCGGTGTTCATCCGGTCGACCGTATAGCGTGCGAACCATGCCTGCATGGCAGGACAAAGGCTCCTCTTCCTTCTTCCAACGCCGCTCATGGCGGGCACGGGTGTCCAACGCTTCATGCCCTGCTCCTCGCTTTGGGTTGCCCACGACTTACGTGTAACGTAGAGTCTACCCGGGGCGTAGGGCTTACGTCATCCTGATCGCATGCCTGCACTGCATCCGTTCAGCCCATGACCGCTGCCCCGCCCGCCCCCCGGGCAATCGTGGCCGCGCGCCTGCGCCAAGCCCGTGAGCTGAGGGGCTTGAGCCAGCGCGAAGTGGGGATCCGAATGGGCTTGGACAAAGACACTGCATCTGCACGAATCTCCCGATACGAGTCGGGGGCGATGTCGATCAGTCTGGAAGCGCTCTTCAAACTCGCCGAGGCCTTGGATGTGCCAGCGGCGTACTTGGTCGCCTCGTCTGAGGGGATGGCTGCTGCCATCGAGCTTATCGGCAAGCAACACGAAGGCGAACAGGAGAAATTGACAGACCTCCTAAACACCTTGACCCAAATGTCGCCGGAGCGACGCGACGAGTGCATTCGCGCCATCAAGGCTAGGGGCTAGCCCACCTGCCGCGAGTAACGGCAAAAAAACGGCATACTTTCTAACGAACTTGAACCTGCGAATTGGGAATTTATGGCCCTCAACCTTGAGCGCAACAGCCACCACTGGCACCAATACATTGCGCTAGAGGAAGACTTGATCAGGATAGCGAGATTCGTCGAGATTCATGATGACAACATGTCCACCTATTCGATAGAACTGTCTCGACTTCTGTTGGCCAGCTGCTCGCAAATAGAGATCGTCGGGAAAACCATTTCATCTATTGTCGGGAAAAAGGTGGAAAATATCCGTGGCATCATGATGACACTGACGAAATCCGACCCTAGCCTCATCCATGCCAAGGTCACAATCCCACGGTACAGCCTCGAAAGTGAGCCATGGAAAGCATGGGCAAACACGAAGACTCCAGTTTGGTGGAAAGCCTATAACAGCACCAAGCACGACGAAGAGAACGCACTCAAGAAAGCCACCCTACGCAACTGCATTGACGCCATCGCGGCGCTGCTGCTCATTACACTTGTCCTTGGCCATCACCGGCGCATCGACGCATTCAAACCAAATACATCTCTCTTCTATCCACCTGAAGACTTTGCCTCCCTCGACATGATGCCGGACGGCGGCATCACCGATATCAAGTATGGGCGGCCAAAAAAGCCCGGTGCGTAGCGCAGCCCTCGCGGTCTGCAGTGACGACTCATCAGAACTCGTAGCCTTCTGGAATACCCGAAGGGATGCCCGCCATGGGTCCAGAATAGTTCACCTGCTGAGCAAGGTTCTGGACGGTTCTCGTCATGCGATCCAGGCGCTCCGGCACTTGATCCAGGGCGAACAGGGCAATGCCCAAAAGGGCGATGTTGAGCAGCTTATTGAAGAGTTTTCGCACGATCGGTGTCCTCCGTTGTTGTCAGGGCTTCGGGCCTCAAAAGAGCTGGTGGTGCTGGGCAATGCCAAAGAGGCAAAGCGCCCAAGTCGCAGCAATCGCCGCAGGGGCCAAGCACAGCGGCGCGCCGAGGGCGATGTCCGAAAGCCGGGCCTTGGGGTCGGTGACCATCTCCCACCCCAGCTTGGCGGCTCCCAACCCCGACATGGCATGGAACAGGAATCGCAGGAGTGCCAAGGCGGTGCCGACGCCGGTAGGCTTAGGTTGCGCAATCGTCGCTGCGCGAGTGGTGACGTGGCCCATTAGGGATGCTCTGAACAATTCCCCGGTAGTGCCGGCCGCTGGCCGGCAGCTTGATAGACAATAGCGGCACATGTTGAGGAGCCATCCATGCAGCTGACGTTCGGCGACGCCGAGGGCCTGGGCAAGCGTAAGCAGACCCGTCGCGAGATCTTCCTGGCCGAGATGGAACAGGTGGTGCCGTGGAAGGCGCTGCTGGCCCAGATCGAGCCGCATTACCCGCGCCCTGGCCGTGTGGGTCGGCAGCCGTACTCGATGGAGACGATGCTGCGCATCCACCTGCTGCAGCAGTGGTATGCATTGAGCGATCCAGGCATGGAAGAGGCTTTGCATGAGATCGTTTCAATGCGGCTGTTCGCCCGGCTCAGCGGGCTCGATGCAATCCCGGATGAGACCACGATCCTCAACTTCCGTCGTCTTTTGGAGAAGCACGGCCTGGCGGCAAAGATGCTCGAAGCGGTGAACGCGCACCTTGCCCGCAAGGGCCAGAGCCTGCGCGCGGGCACGATCGTAGATGCGACGATCATTCATGCGCCCAGCTCGACCAAGAATGCCGACAAAGCGCGCGACCCTGAGATGCACCAGACCCGCAAGGGAAACCAGTGGTATTTCGGCATGAAGGCGCACATCGGCGTGGATGAGTTCTCCGGTCTGGTGCACCACGTGACGTGCACAGCCGCCAATGTAGGCGACGTGACGGTCACCCATGAGCTGCTGCACGGCAAGGAAGACTGTGTGTTCGGCGACAGCGGCTACACCGGCGCGGACAAGCGCATTGAGCTGTCCGACTGCAGCGCTACGTTTTTCATCGCCGCCAAGCGCTCGAAGGTCAAGGCGATTGGCAACGCGCGTGAGCGCAGACAGGTTGAGCGCTGGGAGAGCTGCAAAGCCAGTCTGCGCGCGAAGGTCGAGCATCCCTTCCGGGTGATCAAGCGGCAGTTCGGTTACACCAAGGTGCGCTATCGCGGCCTGGCCAAGAACACCGCGCAGGTGCTCACCCTGTTCGCGCTGTCCAACCTGTGGATGGTGCGCCGGCAGCTGTTGCCGGCACAGGGGTAACTCTGTCTGGAGGTGCCCGCAAGGGCACTTTGAAAGCGGAAAACTTGGCAACCCGCTGCGTCAAATGGCCCCGGATGACTTCGGTGCTTAAAATCCACGACTCAGCGGGGATTGATCAGGGCAACGGATGAGCGCGCGGGCAGTCTGGCAGATCGCAGCTTCATGCCCTTGCCAGACCACGGCCGTCGCCGAACTCCCACCCGAAAGCCGTCCCCCAGGATCTACCCACTCTCGGACGTCGGCGCACCGATGCTCTCCATCAGCGCGCGCAGCTCTTCGTTGTTCTGTGCAGCTTCCTCTGCATCACCGGCCAGCCAGCTGACCAAGCGCGATGTATTGACATGCGAGCAAGGAAAACTAGCCATGGGTCACCTCCGTGACGTGGCAGTTCTGGATGCAGTAGCCGTGGTGATCACTGAAGACGTTGAGGGCCTTGTACTCCGCCTCTTCCTGATCCAGGTCCTCCACGTCCAACTCGTCCAGAAGAACCGTTCCCATGGCGGGCAGCCGCCTGATCACGCGCCCATCGGTATCCCACAGAATGCCCTCGATGAGGAACTGCCTCATGCCGTAACCACACCCCGGCGACTTACCGACGCTTTTCAGAACACGGTAGACCGTCGTCCTTCCAAGCCCCGTATCGTCGGCGATCTGACGAACGGTTCCACCGGCTTGGGCCAAGCCGACAATCGCCAGGTGGCGGTGGTGGAGGGTGGTGAAGAGCAGTTCCTTGAAGGAGAGAGCCATCGTGTTGCCTTGTCAGTGGAAGTGCTAACGATCCTAGGCACGAGCCTTCTGGCGGTCTCGGGGACAGGGGCACCTGCCCCTTTTTTCTGTGCAACGGTCACCGATCTCGGGGAGAGGTGATCCCGTCCCCTTCTCTCGCCCGAGGGATCAGCCCCAGCCCCTCCCCCCTTGTCTCGAACGTGGCCTGTGCCCTAATCAGGCGACGCCCCCTCCCATGGCCTAAAGCGTTCACAGCGCTTGGCCAGGCGCTATCATCCGCAGCAGAGGCCCGGAGTGGCCAAACAGGGGGAAAAGGATGAATCAAGGTTCTGAGTGGCGGCGATGGGACCCGCATATCCACACGCCGGGGACAGTGCTCAACGATCAGTTTGGGTCGGAGTCATGGGATGCCTATCTGGATGCACTGGAGGCCTCCTTGCCTCCTCTGGACGCGATTGGCATCACGGACTACTACCTGCTGGACAGCTACGAGGAAGTGTGCAGACGACGGGCAAAAGGGCGCTTGGCGAACGTCACACTTGTCTTTCCAAACATCGAAGTTCGACTGGACGTCCACGCGAAGTCTGGCTATGTAAACCTTCACCTGCTGATCAATCCCAGTGACCCTGATCATGCCCAAGAGGCCGCCCGATTCCTCAGCCAGCTGACGTTCTCAGCGTATGCAGACAGGTTCAGCTGCAGCCGAGCTGATCTCATCCGACTTGGAAAAAAAGCCAACCCGGCCATCCTTGACGACAAAGCGGCACTTAGCCACGGGGCGACCCAATTCAGGGTTAACTTTGATGACCTTCGTCAGGCATATGGCGACAGTGCATGGGCGCAGGCCAACATTCTCGTTGCCGTCGCTGCAGGCTCCAACGACGGGACCAGCGGCCTGAACCAAGCCTCCGATACGACGGTACGGCGGTCCATTGAAACGTTCGCCCACATCGTTTTCTCCAGCAAGCCCTCTGACCGTGAATTCTGGCTCGGTCAGAAAGCACTGAGCAAAGCCGACATTGCCACGCACTACGGCGCTTGCAAGCCATGCCTTCATGGCAGCGACGCGCACACCTTGGCCGCTGTGGGTCAGCCCATGGGCAACCGTTACTCGTGGATCAAAGGCGAAGCGTCGTTCGACGCCCTTCGCCAAGCCTGCATCAATCCGGAAGGCCGTGCTTACGTGGGCGAGACCCCGCCCAAGTCCGCCATGCCGTCTCAGACCATCTCCCATGTCAGCATTCAAGGCGCCCCCGGGTTCCAGACACCCGCGATCCCCTTGAATCCAGGGCTGGTTGCCATCATCGGCTCGCGTGGTTCTGGAAAGACGGCGTTGGCCGACATTATCGCCGCAGGCTGCGACGCCATTCCTCTGGATGGTTGGACCGCCAACGAGAATGCCAGTGCCTCCTTCTTGGTACGAGCCAGAGCCCTTCTTGGCAACGCGCAGGTTGAGCTGACGTGGGGCGGCGGCTCGAAAGACCAGCGCCCGCTTGGCTCTCGCCCTGAGGGCGTGTTTTTCCCCAAGGCACGCTACCTCTCTCAGCAGTTCGTGGAGGAACTCTGCTCGGCCTCTGGAGCCTCAGACGGCTTGATAGAAGAGATAGAACGGGTGGTATTCCAATCTCACGAGCCCAGCGAAACCCACTTCGCAGGCAGCTTTGCTGAGCTTCGCGATCAGAAGACGTTGCTCTTCAGGCAGTCCCGTGATCGAGAGGAACTGGCGATCTCACAGATCTCCGACGCGGTGTCAGTCGAGTTGGAGAAGGAGGCCACTATCAAGGCGTTGGCCGCTCAAGTCGAGCAGAAGACAAAGATCATCGAAGGCTACGTCGCCGATCGTGCAAAGCTCACACTCCGAGACACCAAAGCGGTGCTCGACCGCCACACCGAGCTCAGCGAGGCCGCCCAGGCGTTGAAGACAAAGATTCAGAACTTCAACAATCAGCGCCAGTCCTTCGTGTCGCTTCAGAACGAAGTGGCTTCCACTCGTGCTAACGGTTCCCCGGAGCTTCTTCGGCAACTGCGTGCTCGACACACTGCCAGCGGCATGGATGATGCGCAGTGGCAGGCCTTCCTGCTTGTCCACAAGGGCAGCGTGGATCAGGATCTGCAGGGCTACCTTGCCTGGGCCGATGGTGAGATTGCAAAGTTGGCCGGGGTGCCGCCGGTCCCCCACGACCCAAACGTCTCTTACATCGCCGACGGCACTGCCCTCGACACACTGCCAATGGCTCTACTTGAGGCAGAACTGGGTCGGCTTTCGGCGTTCTTTACTGCCGATCAGTTGACGCAAAAGCAATACACGGCGCTAACGAATCGCATCAGCCAGGAGCAGACCGCGCTCAACGGGATTCAGCAGCGCCTTGTGGATGCCCAAGGCGCGCACGCCCGCCGCAAGCTCCTACAGGTCGAGCGAGAGGATGCGTATGAGCGCGCCTTCCAGGCAGTCATCAACGAGCAAGACGCCTTGGAACAGCTCTACTCCCCGCTCCTGGGCCGTCTCGCCTCCTCTTCTGGAACGTTGGCCAAGCTCGGCTTGGCGGTACGCCGCATTGCAGATGTCGACACCTGGGCCGCTGAGGCAGAGGAGGAGTTGCTGGATCGCCGCAAGGCAGGTCCGTTCTACGGTGTCGGGGCCCTCACCAAGACGGCACGCGAGTTCTTCTTGGTTGCTTGGGAGACGGGATCAGCAGCTGACGTCCGCGCAGCCATGTCCTCGTTCATCACCGCGCATTCAAGGAACCTGCTTGATCACGCCCCGTACGATCCTGCGGACACGGACGAGGCACGGGCATGGTTCAAGCGGTTTGCTCGGTGGCTCTTTAGTACCGACCACTTGCGTGTGCGCTACGAGATCACTTACGACAACATCGACATCAGGAAGCTGTCGCCGGGCACCCGTGGCATCGTCCTCCTCTTGCTCTACCTTGCTCTGGATGAGGCCGACGACCGCCCTCTCATCATTGATCAGCCCGAAGAGAACTTGGATCCAAAATCGGTATTTGATGAGCTTGTTTCGCTGTTCGTCCAGGCCAAGGCCACCCGGCAAGTGATCATGGTGACGCACAACGCAAATCTGGTGATCAACACCGACGCTGATCAGGTCATCATCGCCCAGTCCGAGCACGACGGGTCTGGGGGGCTGCCTCGCATCACGTATGTGTCTGGTGGGCTCGAGTCGGCGGCCATCCGAAAGGCGGTGTGCGACATCCTCGAAGGAGGAGAGGCCGCGTTCAAGGAGCGGGCCAGGAGGTTGCGTGTGAGACTGGAGCGCTGATCGCGCTCCTTTTCCTGAGCATGTGCTCTTGGAAAAGCAGAGAGGCATTCAGGCCGTAGGGCCTGTAGTAGTCAGGCGCGGGTGCAACCCGGGATGTACATACTCTTTACAGCACCATGGAAGGCGCTGGTGACTCCCACCAATCGAGGCGCCTGACAAGTTCAACCAGATCCTCCGCAGTTTCCTCTTCGACTCAGGCTGCCTTCCGAGGCGATCGCTGCTGCCGGCTCTACGCACGCCTTGGGTACGGATGTCGGAAGGCCAGCTCGTCCCGCAGTGATCCGGCAAGGTACCACAATGAAACCGGGCCTTGCGTCGGAAGGCGCAAGGCTTGGACCTCCTGGGCATCCCTATGGGTGAACGCCCTAGTCGCCACGACTTGCTGTTTCCTAACAAGCTCATGAAGACCCTTGCTCATGCGAAGGACGACACGACAAGGAATATCCCAGTCGTGCCATCGCCGTCATCGGGATGAAAAGAACCGCCGCTGGGCCTCGCCTTGTCCGCCGCAGTTGAGGCAACGACGATCGTTCACTTCTCCCGCTCCACCACACGAACGACATGTCACGATCTCGTAGTCTTTCAGATGAATGTGTTCGACGTCACGCCGCTCAACGCTCCCAGAGTTCTGGCAGGGGTGGCAATCCGAGCCCTCATAGACCCCCCGTCCACCGCACAGCGGACAATTCACCTTCTCGAAGCGGCGCCGATCAACCCGATCAAAGTATCGGCTTTGACCTTGACCTTCACCGTGGCAAACCGGGCAGTTTTCACCGTCCCAGGACCCGTGACCTGCACAGAGGGGACAGGGCACGATCTCATACGACGTAAGGTCGAGCCCCTGGACGTGCCGCGCCTCGATCTTGCCATCGCCTTGACACACCGGACACTCGTTCCCGTCGTAGTACCTTCCTCCCTCGCAGAGCGGACAATCGATCTCAGTGAACTCTCTGACATCGACGCGATCGGAGAATCGTTGCTCCAGCTTCGCATCTCCATGGCAAACCGGGCAATCGCCTCCGTCCCAATACCCTGTCGATTGGCACAACTTGCAAGGCACCAACTGAAAAGGCGACAGATCGAATTCCTCATCCTCGGACACAGCGCCAGAAGAATCGCAAACAGGACAGTCGTAATCGTTGTATTCCCCTACACCCTCGCACAATGGGCAAGTGACCAACCCGGCTGCCAGCTTCACTTCCTCGTGATGCTGCCGGACCACGTTGAGCAGCTTTTCTGAATCCACTTGGCCGCTGACCGACTGAGAGCTGACTTGCTCCAAACCATCGGTGAGCTTCTGAAAGACTTGGTAGGTCTTGTCCGCCTTGGAGACCGGACAAGCCTTCACCGCGCCCACCAAACGACCAGCGATGGTATTTAACGCATCACGCTGTTGCTGGGTGTGTGCCACTGGCAAGTCCTTCTCCAAGGACACGCAGGCGTTCATGATCGCAGCCAATCGCTCAGAAATATCCCCTTGAACACTCCAGTTGGCCTTCTTTGCGCGATGGAGGTTGGCCTTCAGGGTCGGCACAAAGGGCTGATCATCTGGATGAGGCCCCAAGTATCCCTTGTCGAACGCAGTGTGGTGATTAGCGCAGAGCCATATGAGATTGCCGGGGTGGTTATTCTTGGACTTTGACACGGGGTCGATGTGCGCTGCCTCACAAGTATCGCCGTAAGCACAACACAGAGCACAAGCCCCGTTCGCTTCAACCCGAATCTCCGTCAAGATGCCAGCAGGAATTCCAGGCCGCTGGCCATCTTTTGAGGGCCAAGGCTCCATGAGCCACTGATTAAAGGAGGTGACTTCCTCCGCATCAAAGTAGAAGATCTCTCCTTCGACACGCTTTTTCAGCAACTTTTTCGTATCCCCGGACTTTGGGGCGTACTTGGTCAACCACCGGAGCAACTCCGGCGACATCCCGACCATCGCTGCAGCCTTGTACTCGTTTACCTCAGCCATTTCCGACCACACCCTGTCGTCACTTTTAAGAATTTTTCGTTGAACGTTGTTCGTGGATACAGGCCTCGCCCTCCCTACAGCAAGGGAGCTTGCCAGATGGCAAGGATCGATGCCGGCCAACATGCCCTTTGATTTTTGATCCAGTGGCTTCAGACACGGAGATGCCCTGGACTGTCGGCACGTCCGTGACGTGTGCCGCCTCTAGGCGCAGCCCCCCTCCGTGGTCTAGAGAGCGCCCAAGTCTTTTAGAACCGCCTGTCCTGGCTTGAGGAACCCTAGAAGCAACCTTCCGCCGGCGACTGTCCGTCCCATGCTGGCGTTGAGGTATTGCGCCTGCAGCCGCCCTGCAACCAGCAGCTCCTGAGTGGCCATGCTGGGCGGCCATTGCTTCAGTGGATCGCCGGGCGATGCCAGCTGCCCTGTGATCGGCTGGACTACCGCTGGGATGGTCACATCATGTTTGGCATAGGCCGTGGCCATCATCCGTCCGTGTTTAGGCGACCATCCTCCCAGGACCAACTCGGTGGTGCACATTTTGATCGGCAAGCCAGCCGCCTCCACGGCTTTTACGTAGTTGGGCCAAAGCTGATCGATCACGCGTCCAATTTCAACAGTCAATTGCTCCATTGTGAAGTCGGCACGGAAGCTCGCCTCCAAGGCCAGTTGGTAGATGCGAAGAAATAACTGAGCTGACCCACGGGTTGCCAACAACAACTGGTGCTGAGGGATAAGGAGCAGCTTCGCGCCGTGCGACCGCTGGCCGCTGAGCGCGTCCTCGGCCCATGTATCCACGGTCACGACCAGCTGGTCTGAGCTCAGTAGAACGTTGAGAATGCTCATGGCTAAGGTTTAGCGGCTTTCTGCCACTATCGGACCTGACCTCCCTCCTGTCGAGCCCCACCATGGACCCGACCACAGAACAGCTGGCAGCGCGACGGCATGCCTGCGAAGTCGATCTTGAAGCGCATCGTGGATACATCAAAGCGTTGGAGTATGGGCAGCGAACGAATACTGCCACTCATCTGGCCCCCAAGCGCTGCCCGTGGCTTGGCTCATGGTTCTTGCAGGAGTGGCCGATGCCCATGTCGGCCGCCAGACGTTCGCCTGCAACGCTGCCCTGCAGCAGGGCCTGCAGACTTTGACCGAACAATTCGACGCCGTTGGGCCCTTCGGACGAAGTGTCAGGCATGCTCCCTAGGCTGGCTGGGCACCGATCAGGCCCCCAGCCGGTCCACCTTGTTCCGCTCAACCACTGGCTGAAGGTTTGGCCTCCGTCAGCCAGTCTGACCTCAACGGGTCATGATGACGCGTGCGGATTCCCCATCGGTAAGCTTGACGCTCTGCATCAGCAGTCCTCCTTGCGGGGGCATGAACTCTTGCCCAGGCACGGTCCACATGATGGCGGTGGTCAGAAAGTACTCCCCTGCCGGCAGTCCGGTAAAACTGAAGTTGCCCTGGGCATCGCAAATTGATGTCTTACGCGCCTGCTTGTAGTCGGCACTGTCGGGGGTGAACTGCACGTTCGCGGAGGCCATCGTGGAGAACCCAGCCTCGGCACTTCCATAGAGCGCGATCAATCGCTCGCGACCGTAGTCGGACTTGGGCTGCAAAGAGATCTCCAACCCCGCGCAGGTCCTGGGCTGGCCACCGCGAGTCTGGAAAAATGCTTGGCCGTTGATGGCCCCGATGCCCTTTTCGGAGAACCAAGACACTTCGCTGGCATCGAAAGTGGTGGTCAAAGCCACCTGCCGCGGGGGCACTGGCGCAAACGTGGCACAGCCTGACAGCAGCAAGAAGCTGAATGGAAGAAAGATTTTTTTCATGATGCCCCTGATAGCGCCTACCTTGGCGCGTGAGCAGTTTACCGATAGCGTGATGCGCATCACAGTACCGCAAAGCCTGCGCCATCGAGCTCATAGCCCTTGGCCGCGCTGGTCCAGCGCGAAAAGGCGGTAGAAGCCGTCCACCGAGCGATTCGCAATCCAAGAGATAGAACCCGTTCCCGTCGTCAAAGGTGAGGGTGGCTTCTTTGTGCTCCAAGTCGGCGCAGCGCGCCAGCCCTTATCGCCCTGCTCCGCCGGTCGCTCAACCAGCTTGGCGCGCTTGCCTGCGCCCCCTGACGCAGGGATGCGGCGAACCGAAAGCTCCATCACCTGCTGGTGGGTCAGACTAAACTTGGTGACCTCGCGCCTGGTGGCGCGGTCCGTCGCAACATTCTTTGGCATGATCGTCCGTGTCCCGATTGGCGTCGCAACACGATCTTTGCCCAAGCAACCGGCCGTCGCAACACCATCGCAACAAAAAACCCCGTTACTTGCCGTTTTTGACGGCAACCCGCCCTCACTCATCGAGACCGGACGCCTTGCAAGCCACTGATTCAAAACAAAAGAGCAGCCCCTCCAAGGCCTCTACAGAACACACCCCGCTGATGAAGCAGTTCTTCGCAGCCAAGTCCGATTACCCGGACCTGCTGCTGTTCTTCCGCATGGGCGACTTCTACGAACTGTTCTACGACGACGCCCGCAAGGCGGCGCGGCTGCTGGACATCACCCTCACCCAGCGCGGCAGCTCCGGCGGCGCGCCCATCCCGATGGCCGGCGTGCCGGTGCATGCCTACGAGGGTTACCTGGCCCGCCTGGTCGCGCTGGGCGAATCGGTGGCCATCTGTGAACAGATCGGCGACCCGGCGCTGGCCAAGGGCCTGGTCGAGCGCAAGGTGGTACGCATCGTCACCCCCGGCACGGTCACCGACGAGGCGCTGCTGGACGAGCGCCGCGACACCCTGCTGATGGCGCTTTCGCGCACGAAGCAGGGCTACGGTCTGGCCTGGGCTGACCTTGCCGGTGGCCGCTTCCTGGTCAACGAGGTGGAGACCGACGACGCGCTGGAAGCCGAACTGGCCCGGCTGGAACCGGCCGAGTTGCTGGTGCCCGACGAAGAGAGCTGGCCCGAGTTCCTGCGCCAGCGCACCGGCGTGCGCCGCCGTGCGCCATGGCTGTTCGATGCGGACAGCGGCCGCCGCCAGCTGCTGGCCTTCTTCAAGCTGCATGACCTGAGCGGTTTCGGCATCGACGACAAGCCGCGTGCCACTGCCGCCGCTGGCGCCCTGCTCGGCTATGTCGAGGAAACCCAGAAGCAGCGCCTGCCGCACCTGACGTCCATCGCGATGGAGACCGCCGGCGAGGCGATCGCGATGAATGCCGCCACCCGCCGTCATCTGGAACTGGATACGCGCGTGGACGGCGACACGCGCAACACGCTGCTGGGCGTGCTCGACAGCACGGTGACGCCGATGGGCGGCCGCCTGCTGCGCCGCTGGCTGCATCGCCCGCTGCGCCTGCGGGATGTGCTGGTGCAGCGCCACCATGCGGTGGAAACGCTGATCGACCGTGGCAGCGACGCCGATATCCGCGAGCAGTTCCGTCGCCTGGGCGATCTGGAACGCATCCTCACCCGCGTGGCGCTGCGTTCGGCGCGCCCGCGCGATTTCTCCACCCTGCGCGATGGCCTGGGCCTGCTGCCGGCCGTGCGCGAGGTGCTGGCGCCGCTGGATTCCCCGCGCCTGCGGGCCCTGCACGCTGCACTGGGCGAGCAAGACGAGTGCGCGCACCTGCTGGCCAGCGCGATTACCGAAATGCCGCCGCTGAAGCTGAGCGATGGCGGCGTACTGGCCGATGGCTTCGATGCCGAGCTGGATGAACTGCGCCGCCTGTCCACCCACGCCGACCAGTTCCTGGTCGACCTGGAACAGCGCGAGCGCGAAAGCAGCGGCATCGCCACCCTGAAAGTCGGCTACAACCGCGTGCATGGCTACTACATCGAAATCAGCAAGGGCCAGTCCGACCGCGCACCCGTGCATTACACGCGCCGGCAGACGCTGACCAATGCCGAGCGCTACATCACCGAGGAACTGAAGGCCTTCGAGGACAAAGTGCTGTCCGCGCGCGACCGCTCGCTGTCGCGCGAGAAGTACCTTTACGAGCAGCTGCTGGACACCCTCGGCGGCCAGCTGGAACCGCTGAAGCAGTGTGCTGCGGCACTGAGCGAGCTGGACGTGCTGGCCGCCTTCGCCGAGCGCGCGCAGGCGCTGGACTGGGCACGGCCGGAACTGCAGGCCGAGCCCTGCCTGAAGATCGAACGCGGCCGCCATCCGGTGGTCGAGGCCGTGCGCGAACAGCCGTTCGAACCCAACGATCTGGACCTGCACCCGGACCGTCGCATGCTGGTCATCACCGGCCCGAACATGGGCGGTAAATCGACCTACATGCGGCAGAACGCGCTGATCGTGCTGCTGGCCCACATCGGCAGCTTCGTGCCGGCCAGCCGTGCGCTGATCGGCCCCATCGACCGCATCCTCACCCGCATCGGCGCTGGCGACGATCTGGCACGCGGGCAGTCGACCTTCATGGTCGAAATGGCCGAGACCAGTTATATCCTGCACCACGCCACCGCGCATTCGCTGGTGCTGATGGATGAGATCGGTCGCGGCACGTCCACCTACGACGGCCTGGCCCTGGCCGATGCGGTGGCCCGCCACCTGGCCTACCAGAACCGCTGCTACACGCTGTTCGCCACCCACTACTTCGAACTGACCGCGCTGGCCGACGAGCAGTACGAAGGGGGCCGCAGCGGCATCGCCAACGTGCACCTGGATGCAGTCGAGCACGGCGAAGCCCTGGTGTTCATGCACGCGGTGAAGGACGGCCCGGCCAACCGCAGCTTCGGCCTGCAGGTGGCCGCGCTGGCCGGCCTGCCGCGCGCGACTGTGGCGCAGGCGCGGCGTCGCCTGGCCGAGCTGGAACAGCGCGGTGGCGAAAGCCATTCCGCCGCGGTCTCGCCGCAGGCGCTGGATGCACCGCAGCAATTCGGTCTGTTCAGCGCACCGGCCAGCAAGGCGCAGGAAGCGCTTGCCGCCATCGACCCGGACGAGCTGACCCCGAAGCAGGCGCTGGAAGCCCTGTACCGGTTGAAGACGCTGTTGTAACGGCATCGGCAGGTCAGGAGCAGCCGAGCGTGGGCTCGGCTCTACCGGGAATCCGGCGCACCGCTGTAGCGCCGAGCCCATGCTCGGCGGCCCTTCTCGTTTCCGTCGTGCACGCAGCGTTATGCTCGGGCGGTCCTTCTTCCACTGAACGGAGACCGCCATGAATACGCAATCCCTCGCCGCGTCCCTTTTCCAGCAGCTGCAGCAGGGGCAAGGCCTGCAGCAGGTATCCCAGCAGCTCGGCCTGGACAGCAGCCAGACCACCCAAGCCGTGGGCAGTGCCCTGCCCCTGCTGCTGGGCGCGATGGGCCAGAACGCCAGCGAGCCGCAGGGCGCACAGTCCCTGCTCAATGCCCTGCAGCGCGACCACAGCGGCGGCGGCGGCTTCGACCTGGGCGGCATCCTCGGTGCGGTGATGGGCGGCGGCGGCAGCGGCGCCACCGATGGTGCCGGCATCCTGGGCCATGTGTTCGGCGGGCAGCAGCCGCAGGCGGCCGAACTGCTCGGGCAGAAGACCGGCCTGGACAGCGGCACCACCAGCAAGCTGCTGGCCATCCTCGCCCCCATCGTCATGTCGTTCCTGGCCCAGCGGTTCGCCCAGCAGGGCAATGCCAGTGAGCTCAGCTCCGCCCTTGGCCAGGAAACCCAGCACGCGGGCGGCGGCCTTGGCAGCGTGCTCGGCGGCGCACTCGACCAGGACGGCGACGGCCAGTTCGGCGCCAGCGATCTGCTCAAGCTCGGCGCGGGCCTGCTCAAGCGTTGATCGCGCACATCGGTCCAAGCCCTGATCCTGATAGGTAGCCACTATCGCATCGGTTGAATCAATCAAATTTACCGATCAGTAGGTGCCACCTATGGTGGTCAGGCCTTTCCGATTCCATCTTCCGCCAGTCCACAGGTAGACACCCATGAAAAGCGAAGCCAAGTGCCCGTTCAACCACGCCGTCGTGGGTGATGCGACGACCAACCGCGACTGGTGGCCGGACCAGCTGCGCGTGGATCTGCTCAACCAGCACTCCAGCCGCTCCAATCCGCTCGATGCCGGCTTCGATTACGCCACCGCCTTCAAGGGCCTGGACTATGCCGCGCTGAAGGCCGACCTGAAAGCGCTGATGACCGATTCGCAGGACTGGTGGCCGGCCGACTTCGGCCACTACGGCGGCCTGTTCATCCGCATGGCCTGGCACAGCGCCGGCACCTACCGCATCGGCGATGGCCGCGGTGGCGGTGGTCGCGGCCAGCAGCGCTTCGCTCCGCTCAACAGCTGGCCGGACAACGTCAGCCTGGACAAGGCCCGCCGCCTGCTGTGGCCGATCAAGCAGAAGTACGGCCAGGCCATTTCCTGGGCCGACCTGCTCATCCTCACCGGCAACGTCGCGCTGGAATCGATGGGCTTCAAGACGCTGGGCTTCGCCGGCGGCCGCCCCGATACCTGGGAACCGGACCAGGATGTGTACTGGGGCCGCGAAACCACTTGGCTGGGCGGCGACGTGCGCTACAAGCACGGCTCCGAAGGCGTGCAGGAAGACCACGGCGTACTGGTGTCCGACGATGATGCCGACGGCGATGTGCATTCGCGCAAGCTGGAAAACCCGCTGGCCGCCGTGCAGATGGGCCTGATCTACGTGAACCCGGAAGGCCCGGACGGCAACCCCGATCCGGTACTGGCCGCGCATGACATCCGCGACACCTTCGGCCGCATGGCCATGGACGATGAGGAAACCGTCGCCCTGATCGCCGGCGGCCACAGCTTCGGCAAGACCCACGGCGCCGGCCCGGCCGACAACGTCGGCAAGGAACCCGAAGCGGCCGGGCTGGAAAGCCAGGGCCTGGGCTGGGCCAACAGCTTTGGCAGCGGCAAGGGCGGCGACACCATCACCAGCGGCCTGGAAGTGACCTGGACGCGCACCCCGGCGCAGTGGAGCCACGACTTCTTCCAGATCCTGTTCGGCAACGAGTGGGAACTGACCAAGAGTCCGGCCGGCGCCCACCAGTGGGTGGCCAAAAATGCCGACGCGGTCATCCCCGACGCGCACGATCCGTCGAAGAAGCATCGCCCCACCATGCTGACCACCGATCTGTCGCTGCGCATGGACCCGGCCTACGAAAAGGTCTCGCGGAAGTTCCTCGAGAATCCACAGGCCTTCGCCGATGCTTTCGCCCGCGCCTGGTTCAAGCTGACCCACCGCGACATGGGCCCGCGCGCGCGTTACCTGGGTCCGGAAATCCCGACCGAGGAGTTCATCTGGCAGGACCCGCTGCCGGAAGCCAAGCACCCGCTGATCGATGCCAAGGACATCGCCGCGCTGAAGCAGATGATCGCCGCGACCGGCCTCAGCGTGTCCGAACTGGTGTCCACGGCGTGGGCCTCGGCCTCGACCTTCCGCGGCTCGGACAAGCGCGGCGGTGCCAACGGCGCACGCATCCGCCTGGCCCCGCAGAAGGATTGGGCGGTGAACCAGCCGCAGCAACTGGCCAAGGTGCTGGCTGCGCTTGAAAAGGTGCAGGCCGAGTTCAATGGCGGCGGCAGCAAGCAGGTATCGCTGGCCGATCTGATCGTGCTGGCTGGTGGCGTGGGCGTCGAACAGGCGGCCAAGGCCGGTGGCCATGAGGTCAGCGTGCCATTCACCCCGGGCCGCACCGATGCCAGCCAGGAACAGACCGATGTGGAATCGTTCGCGGTGCTGGAACCGGCCGCCGATGGCTTCCGCAATTACCTCAAGGGTGCGTACAGCGTGCCGGGCGAAGCGCTGCTGATCGACAAGGCGCAGCTGCTGACCCTGACCGCGCCGGAAATGACCGCACTGGTCGGCGGCCTGCGCGTACTCGGTGCCAACGCCGATGGTGGCAAGCACGGCGTGTTCACTGCACGCCCCGGCACGTTGAGCAACGACTTCTTCGTCAACCTGCTGGACATGGGCACGCAGTGGATGGCCACCGGCCGCGAAAGCTACGAAGGCCGCGGCCGTAGCGATGGCAGCGCACGCTGGACCGGCACCCGTGCCGACCTGGTGTTCGGTTCCAATGCGGTGCTGCGCGCACTGGCCGAGGTGTACGCCAGTGCCGATGGCGAGAAGAAGTTCGTGCAGGATTTCATCGCCGCCTGGACCCGTGTAATGGAGCTGGACCGCTACGACCTGCACGGTTGATGTGACGCGGGTGGTCGCCGGGCATGGCCCGGCGCTACCCCGCTCTGGTGGGTGCGAACCGTTGGTTCGCACGCTCTCCGCAGCCGCTGACGTTTCAACGCGCCCCGTCCCGCAACCGCTGCAAATAATCGAAGGCATCGGCCGCCGCATACCAGCCGGCGTCCAGCATCAGCGGCATGTCCGCATCCACCGCACGCACGCTGGCAATCAGCCTGCGGGAAAGCACGCGCAGATCACGTGGACCGTCTTCCACGCTGGCGTACCACTGCTGCATCGCCGCGCGCGGCGCGTGCTCGGCCAGCGTCGTGCCGTACTCGGATGCAGGTTCGTTGATGAGGTTGTAGGCCGCCAGCACTTTTCCACTTGTCCGGGGTCAGCCGTACCCAGGTCGCGCCGGTGTCCCGCAGCGCCTGGAAGTAGGCACGGTCCGGCGGGTTCTCGTTGAAACTGTTGCCGCCGCGCTGCGGCGTATCCCAGAAGCGGATGTCGGCGGCAAATGCCGGGGCGGCGGTGGCGAGGGCCAGGCACAGCAGAGTACGGCGGAGAGGCATGCGGGTCTTCCATGAAAAAGAAGATCCAACGTGCGAGGTGCAAACCGAACGATGGCTGAGTGCGCGCCGCGCGGTCATGCCCCGGTAGATGCCAACCCTGGTTGGCATTCGGCAAAACGCCCACCAAGGTGGGCGACTACCGGAGCGGTCCCAAGGTAGATGCCAACCTTGGTTGGCATGCGGTGCATGACGCCCACCAAGGTGGGCGGCTACCATCAAAGCGCGTCCAGATCACCCAGCGCGCGGATCAACCGCCGTGCGCGCTTGTCCGGTCTGTGCTCCGGCGGCTGGAATCCATCACGGGCGGCGATGCGCAATGCCCGCTGCTCGGCGCGGCGCGCCTTGGAAGCGTCGCTTTCGGCATACAGCTGCTGCGCCAGCGGCGCCGGGCCACGCTGGTCGCTGATGCCCAGCACCTGGATCTCGAAATGCTCCTCGCCGCGGTCCACCTGCAGCTGCTCGCCCACGCGCACCGCGCGTGAGGATTTCGGGCGCTGGCCGGCCACGCTCACCTTGCCGGTTTCAATGGCCTGCTTGGCCAAGCTGCGGGTCTTGTAGAAACGGGCCGCCCACAACCAGATATCCAGGCGGACACTGGGCGACAGCGGGGAAAGCTCGGACATCGGCAGGTACTACTCCGTGCGCTTGTTCAGGGGTTGCGGGTTGGCGGGGTCGGTGCGGCAGCCACTGCCCCCCATCAACGTGGGCGTGCCTGCCAGGTCCTGGCGCTGGTTGCCGACCAGGCACTCCGGGCGGTCGGCGGGCCGCACCTGGGCATCACCCAGCCGGTCACCCGTCGAACATGCGGCCAGCGTGGCCACGATCAAGGCCCCCGCGCAGTGCCGCGCCAGCTGTTGTCGTTGATGCATTGCCACACCCCGCAAACCGGCTTGATGCTAGTGTGCGCCTCCCGGGAATCGATCACCAGCCCATGGCCAAAGCGCCGCTTGACCTGACCTCCGGCCCGATCGGCCGCAATCTGCTGCTGTTCGCACTGCCGATCCTGGCCGGCAACATCGCCCAGTCGCTGAACGGTTCGGTGAATGCGGTGTGGGTGGGCCGCTTCCTTGGCGAGGCGGCACTGACCGCCACGGCCAACGCCAACAACATCATGTTCTTCCTGATCGGTTCGGTGTTCGGCTTCGGCATGGCCTCCACCATCCTGATTGGCCAGGCCATCGGCGCGCGCGACATCGCGCAGGCACGGCGCGTGGTCGGCACCAGCGCTACCTTCTTCATCGGCCTGTCGGTGATCATCGCCATCGCCGGCTGGTTCATGGCGCACCCGCTGCTGGCGGCGATGGGCACGCCGGCCGCCTCGCTGCCGCTGGCCGAGGCCTACCTGCGCATCATCTTCCTGGCGATGCCGACGCTGTACGCATTCGCCTTCCTCAGCGCCGCCCTGCGCGGTGCCGGTGATTCGCGCACCCCGTTCCGCTTCCTGCTGGTGTCGGTGGTGCTGGATATCGCGCTGAACCCGGTGCTGATCTTCGGCCTGGGCCCCTTCCCAGCACTGGGCATCGCCGGTTCGGCCTGGGCCACGCTGGTGTCGCAGACGCTGTCGTTGACCGGCCTGCTGCTGTACATGCGGCACAAGCGGCACACGCTGTGGCTGGGCCGCGCCGACATGCACCTGTTCAAGCCTGACCTGGCCATCCTGCGCGCGCTGGTGGTCAAAGGTGTGCCGATGGGCCTGCAGATGGTGCTGATCTCGCTGTCGGTCATCCTGCTGATGACCATGGTGAACCAGTACGGCACGGCCACCGGTGCGGCCTATGGCGCTTCGCTGCAGTTGTGGAACTACGTGCAGATGCCGGCGATGGCCATCGGCGCGGCGTGTTCGTCGATGGCCGCGCAGAACGTCGGTGCACAGCGTTGGGACCGCGTGCGTGGCACCGCGCGCCAGGGCGTGCTGTTCAACTTCCTGCTGACCGGTGCGTTGATCCTGCCACTGGTGCTGCTGGACCAGTATTCGTTGGCGCTGTTCCTGCCGCAGGGCAGCGAATCGCTGCAGATCGCCCGCCACCTCAATCACATCGTGATCGGTTCGTTCCTGTTCTTCGGCGTCAGCTTCGTCATTTCCGGCGTGGTGCGCTCCACCGGTGCGGTCGTGCCACCGCTTCTGATTCTGGCGGCATCGCTTTGGGGCGTGCGCGTGCCCTTCGCCGAGTTCCTGCAGCCGTATTGGGGCGCCGACGCCATCTGGTGGAGCTTCCCGGCCGGTTCGCTGGTATCGATGCTGCTGTCGCTGGCGTATTACCGCTGGGGCGGCTGGCGCAAGGCGAAGATGATCACCGCGCCGGTGCATGCCGAAGAGCTGGCAACGCCGTCGGAGATTCCAGCGTGCCCGCCGTCACCGGTGGCCGACCCGGATGCCGTGACCCGGTAGTACCGGCCGCTGGCCGGCAACCTCATGATCCATGGGCGCGTGAGACGTGAGAAGAATGCCGGCCAGCGGCCGGCACTACCGTTTCTTCTTCTCTGCATTGTGCTTGGCCGCCCGCACGCACCAAGGCCTCGAACGCCGTTGCATCGGGCGTCGCCCCTTCATGGATGTCGATCATCCGCCAGGGTCGCCACGAACCGGTTCCATTCCAGCAGCTTGCGGCTGTTGCGCAGCGACAGCATCAGCGCGGCCATCACCACCCCGAACAGGACACCGGCCAGCAGTCCCGCGGCCAGCAGCAGCGGCATCGAGCGGTCACTGCCCTGCCACAGCACCACCCAGATCAGGCCTGTCCAGAACACGCCGAACAGCAGGCCCTGCATCAGCGCATTGGTGGCGAAGCCGGCCATGATCGGCGGCGGCAACGCGATGCCCAGCCTCCACAATGTGCGATGCAACAGCGGGGCCGCCTGCGCGCGCGGCAGACGCTGGTCGTCCAGGTACCGCAGCGCGGCCTGGATGCGGGAGGGGTATCGCGAGACGGTTGGATTCATGCCCTGATCGTGATCGATCCGAAGCCCCAAACGCAAACGGCCACCCGAAGGTGGCCGTCGCGGCAACAACCGAAGTTGTTTATCAGGCCTTTTCGGCCAGACGGGCAGCCTTGGCGGCAGCAGCGGCAGCCAGGTCTTCCTTGATGCGGGCAGCCTTGCCTTCCAGGCCACGCAGGTAGTACAGCTTGCCGGCGCGGACCTTACCACGACGCTTCACTTCGACCGAGTCGATGATGGCGCTGTGGGTCTGGAAGACGCGCTCGACGCCGTAGCCGTGCGAGATCTTGCGGACGGTGAACGAGGAGTTCAGGCCGGCATTCTTGGTAGCGATCACAACGCCTTCGTAGGCCTGCACGCGCTCGCGGCTGCCTTCCTTCACCTTCACGTTGACGACAACGGTGTCGCCCTGGCTGAACTTCGGCAGTTCGCGGGTGATCTGGGCGGATTCGAACTCCGCGACGATGGACTTGTTCAGCTTGCTCATGGGTTACACCGATTCTTGTTCGGGTGGATGTGTCGTGTCGACAACGTAGGCTCATGCAGTCACGGAACTGTGCTGCACGTTTGTTGTGGGTACTGCGCGCACCAGCCGGGGCTGGCGTAATTGGCCATAATAGCCGATAAAGCCAGCCCTGCGCTAGGGGCTGGCCTTCTGTTTCCGGGCCAGGCGGGCCTGGTCCAGCAGTTTGCGGTCAGCCTTGCCCAGCGCCTGTTCATCCAGCAGGTCCGGGCGCCGCTCGGCGGTCCGTACCAGCGACTGCTGGCGACGCCAGGCGGCGATGGCCGCGTGGTTGCCCGAGCGCAGCACATCCGGCACGTCACCCAGCGGGTGCTGGGCCGGCTGGCTGTAATGCGGGCAGTCGAGCAGGCCGAGTTCACCTTCGAAGCTGTCCTGGGCCGCCGATTCGGCGTCGTTCAGGGCACCGTCCTGCAGGCGGGCCACGGCATCGATGATGACCGCGGCACCCAGTTCACCACCCGAAAGCACGTAATCGCCGAGGGAAATCTCCTCGTCGACGTTGGCCTCCAGGAAGCGCTCGTCGATGCCTTCGTAGCGGCCGCAGAGCAGGACCATGCGCGGCAGTGCCGCCAGTTCCCGCACCTTGGCCTGGGTCAGCGGCGCGCCCTGCGGGCTCAGGTAGATCACCCGCGCCGGGGTCGGATCGGCCTCACGGATCGCCTGCAGGCAGGCCTGCAGCGGCTCGATCAGCATCACCATGCCCGGGCCACCGCCGAACGGACGATCGTCCACCCGGCGGTAGTTGCCTTCGGCGTAATCACGGGGGTTCCAGCCGTGCAGGCTGAAAAGGCCTTTCTCCTGCGCGCGCCCGACCACGCCCAGCCCAGCGGACTGGGCGAGGAACTCGGGGAACAGGGTGATGACGTCGAACCGCATGCTCACACTCAGAACTCGGGATCCCAGTCGACCACGACCAGGTTGGCCTCGAAGTCGACCGATCTGACGAAATCCGGCTGTACGAACGGAATCATCCGCTCACGGTCACCACGGACCACGACCACATCATTGGCGCCGGTACTGAACAGGTGCGAGACCTGGCCCAGGGCAACGCCCTCGGTCGTCTTCACGTCCAGGCCTTCCAGATCCACCCAGTAATACTCATCGGGCTTCGGCGGCGGCAGCGCGCTGCGGGCCACGTAGATCTCGGTGCCGTGCATGGCTTCGACGACATCGCGGTCATCGACGCCGGGGAACCGGGCGACCAGGTGCTTGCCGCTGTCGCGGCCACGCACGCCTTCGAGCGTGGTTTCCACGCCGGACGGGCTGCGCACGATCCACGGCTGGTAACGGAAAATGGCGGAACGAGGCTCGGTCCAGGACTCGAGCTTGATTTCGCCGCGCACACCAAAAGCGCCGACAACCCTGCCCAGCAGGATGCGGCGCTCGATATCTTTCATCTGCGTCAACCAAGAGGGCCACGCCGAAGCGTGGCCCTTCAGACTCAGGCCGCAGCGGCCTGGGACTTGGCCGCTTCCTTGATCAGGTTGCGGACCTTTTCGGTCGGCTGGGCGCCGTTCTTGACCCAATGGTCAACGCGGGCCAGGTCCAGCTCGATGCGCTTCTCGCCGCCCTGGGCGACCGGGTTGTAGAAACCAACGCGCTCGATGTTGCGGCCGTCGCGCGCGCTGCGCACGTCGGTCACGATGATGTGGTAGAACGGACGCTTCTTGGCGCCGCCGCGGGTCAGTCGAATCTTGACCATGGTGTTTTTCCTGTTGCCCAGTCGCCAGGATGGCGAGGTAAGCGGGTGATTATAGCGGCAGAGTGCGCCGGAGCCAACCCCAGGGGTGGCCCGCCTTCACGGTAGCGCCGGGCCATGCCCGGCGATTTTCGTTCAGCAACGTGATGGATATCCGGCTGCTCCCGCCGACGTTCCGAAGGCGATAACGTCAGAGTGCTCCAATGACAGGCGGCCGATGCATGTCCAGCACATCCATCTCCTGCTGCTGCAGCAGGTCATCAAATGCGTCGCTGCCAATCCGCTCGACAAGCTGCCGCTCGGATTCGTGGATGGCGATGCACTGCAGCCAGTTGATCGCCACCGGCGGGAACTTCAGTTCCGGGAATCTGGCGTCATTCCAGAAGAAGGGCGGCACCAGATAGACGTGCGGCATCCGGGTCGATGGGAAGTAGTCCTGCAGGACGTCGGGAATGACACTTCCGGGTCGCACCGCTACACGATCACGCATGATTGCAAAGGCCGTCGAGGCGACGACGTTGTCCCAATGCAGCGCATCTTGTTCTGCACACGCGCACAGCTCTACGCGCGTTTCCAGTTCATGACCCTCCGCATGACGTAAAACAAAATCAGACAGCCCGATGGACGAGATCGAGGTCAGCCCTGCTTCCGGAGAGTTGAACGTCGTGAGGATATCGACCGAACGCTGGCGGTGATCATCGTAGAAGGCCTGGACCCTGGGCCGTCCCTCACCGCCCATGATCTTGATTGCGTGCATCGCTACCGCGCGATGCTGCTCGGTGACCGTACCCATATCTGATTGGAACTCCTGAGTGTTGTTCGCTGCGGAAGCATCCGCCGGGCATGGCCCGGCGCTACCGGCTACAACGCTTCAAGGTAGCGCCGGCTCGTGCCCAGCAACCGGCAGCCCGCGCGCCCCGTTCAGGAAAGCGGCTGCCACGGCACCGCCGCCAGCACCGCCCTGGCCTGTTCAGCCAAGGCCTGCGACCCCGGCAGCACCTGCCCGTCGATGGCCTCCAGCGCCCACAGGCCACTGGCATTGCAGGCAAAGGCCGCCTTCACACCTGCCAGATCGGCCAGCCGCAACGGCTGCGTGGCCTGCGCCCCCGGCCAATGCTGCTTCAGCAGCGCCTCGGCGGTGCCGCGCAGGGCCGGGGCCTGCGGCCAGATCAGCCGTTCGCCATCGTGCACGGCCAGGTTCCAGGTGCTGCCCTCACTGATCCCGCCCGTGGGCGACACGAACAGCACATCATCGAAGCCGGCCGCCATCGCCGCACGACGCTCGGCGAACAGCCCGAACGTGCCCACATGCTTGATATGCGGCAGTTCGCGCTGCCAGGCCACGCTGCGCACCCGCTTCGGTGCAACCAGCGCCATCGGCGCGGACACCGCCACCAGCACATCCACCGGCACCGCTGCCAGCGGGTTGCGGAAATCGAACTGGCGCGAATACACCGTCACCCGCAGCGAGGCATCGGCCTGCCCGGCCTGCTGCAGTGACTGCGCCATCCAACCCCGCACCTGCGCCGTATCCAGTTCGCTGCCGAACAGTTCGCGCGTGGCCTGCGACAGCCGCGCCAGATGCAGGTCCAGGCCCTGCACGGCGTGGTCGCGCACCTGCAGCGAGGTGAAATGGCCGTAGTTCACCAGCGCCGGCAACAGGTCCTCCACCTGCGCCGACTGGCCGTTGCAGGTCACCGTCATCGCAGCAGTGCCTGTGCCTGTTCCCACATGCCGTGCAGCACGTCGGCGGCAGGCTGTGCCTGCGCCATCCACGCCGATTGCCCTGCCCAGGCCTGCATCGCCGCCAGGCGGTTTTCCTGCGCCGCCTGTCTGCGCATCGGTGCGGTCAGGCCGCGCTGCACCGGGTACGGACGCGGCATCGGGGCCCCTTCCGCGGCGGACGCGCGCACATACGGCGTGGCCAAGCCACGACCGAGGCGGCCGCTGAACGCGCGGGTCGGCCAGGTGTCTTCCGGTTCGCTGGTGGCCAGCCCGTCGGCCCACGCCGAGGCGATCGCCGCTTCGGGCGTGCGCAGGAAGGCGGTACCGATCTGCACGGCACTGGCCCCCAACGTGAGCGCGGCAGCGATGCCGCGACCATCGGCGATGCCACCGGCGGCGATCACTGGAATCTGCAGGTGGTCGGCCAAACGCGGCAGCAGCGCGAACAGGCCTACCAGCTGGCGCTCGGCCAGGCTGGGATCGAACGCGCCGCGATGGCCACCTGCCTCGGCGCCCTGCGCCACCACCGCATCGGCACCGGCATCCTGCGCGGCGCGCGCTTCAGCCAACGTGGTCGCGCAGGCGATCCAGGCGATGCCGGCGTCCTTCAGCTGCTGCACGTGGCGCGGCAGCAGCACCCCCATGATGGTCGAGGCCACCGCCGGGCGCGCGGCCAACAGCGCGGCGAACTGTTCTTCGAAATCAGCGGGCGTGGCATCGGCAGCGCTGGCCGGCACGTCCGGGCCCCATTGCGCCAGGAAAGCGCGGCTTGCGGCCTCGGCGGCCACATCGCGGGTCGGTGCCGGATCCGGCACCCACAGGTTCACCTGCGCCGCGCCGGTCGAAGCGGCGCGGAAATCGTCCATCCAACGACCGATATCGGCAGGTGACGACAGCACCGCACCCATCGCCCCCATGCTGCCGGCATTGGCCAGCGCGGCGGAAAGCGGCACCGGGCAGGCACCGGCCATCGGCGCCAGCAGGATCGGAACATCTACCTGGAAGCGCCGGCAGAATGCCTCGGCGCGGGGAGATACGGCGGAACTCTGCATGACGGCCCATCGTTTCTGACAGGCCCCCATGGTGCGCGCAGGATGGGGGCAGAGTCGAGCTTGCGCGGCGGCGTGTTGCGACGCCTGCGCGACGATGCCCGAGCACAGGCTCGGGCGCTACATCAGGGTGCGGAGGAGGCCGGCCGTCATCAACGGAACGGCATGCCGCGGCCGCCCATGGCGCCCATCATGCCCTTCATGCTGCGCATCATGCCCTTCATGCCGCCGCCGGCCATCTTGCTCATCATCTTCTCCATCTGCATGTACTGCTTCATGAGCTTGTTGACGTCGGCTGGGGTCACGCCCGAGCCCTTGGCGATGCGCGCGCGGCGCGAGCCGTTGAGCAGGTTCGGGTTGCGCCGTTCCTTCTTGGTCATCGAGCTGATGATGGCGATCATGCGCGGCACTTCCTTGCCTTGGCTGACCTGCTGCTTCAGGTGGTCGGGGATGTTGCCCAGGCCCGGCAGCTTGTCCATCAGGCCGCCGTTTTCCCCTCGCATATACCGCAGGGCATGCCGGACATAAGCAAACTGCATCAGCA